>JBCCHP010000015.1:0-17197 GCA_039028675.1 Pseudomonadota bacterium
AGGCGTTAAATTATACCCTTGTGATTGAGAATAATTATTACAAAGAATTCGTCCTAAAATTTGATACGAGCAACGCTAAAGACTGTGAAACGTCAAATCAAGGAACTAAGTTAATTGCACAATTAGACAATACGCCAGACAGAAAGTCTTGCCAAATTAAGTTTAGTTTTGACTACGGTAGTTCATCTGCATCTGGAGGACGTGAATTAAACTTTGATGCTTGGTTAATAGTAGATAACTTTGTTCCAGAGTTCAAAATTGCTACACCTACAAGTAATGAGGGGCATCATAAATGTAACAATAATACCTTTGATATTTGGAGTGAAAACAAATCTCACCCAGGTATCGGTGTCAGATGCTGCACGATGAAAAAAAGCGATAAATTCGGTGTACTTTTTGTAGATAAAGAGAAAAAATGTCCAAAATTAACAAATTCATAAATGGTGGCCAGGGACAGAATCGAACTGCCGACACAGGGATTTTCAGTCCCCTGCTCTACCGACTGAGCTACCTGGCCATATATTTGAACGGCGATACTACTTTTTACATCATCTAAGATTCATCTCAAGCGAGCGCTGCTCACTACCGACTGCACCCTCAGGGCATAAACACCCGCAAGGGGTACTCGAGCTCCTTGCCATTTATTTGAACGGCGATACTTCTTACATCATCAGGTGAATGATATCTTTGAAGTGTTTTGCTTTAAATTATTGATTTTATTAATTACTCGCTAAAGCAAAGCGCGTATTAAACCGATCCGAAGGGCGTTCGTCAAGTTACTGGTTTTCCGGGGAAACAAATTCCTTTGGTTTGCTTGACCCTCCACCAAAAAAGAATTTCTCCATTTCTTCTTCCAGAAATTCCCTCGCTTTGGGTTCGATTGGCGTCAGTCGATATTCATTAATCAACATGGTTTGATGTTGGAGCCATTCCGCCCACGCTTCCTTTGATACTTGATCAAATATGCGCTGTCCCAATTCACCAGGATACGGCATCCTATCCAATCCTTCGGCTTCTTTACCTAATTTTATACATTGTACAGTTCGACTCACCTTGCGCTCCTGATAGCTAAATATATTGATTAAGTATCGTGACCACCGGTTTCGGTAGTCCTCGCGTTTTAATTATCTCCGATTTTGCAAACCACTGTGAATGATCATTTTCATTAATACGCATTTTTTGTTTAGCCACTTTAATATGTACTGGCGTAATGCGTAGATGGAAATGAGAAAAAGTATGTTTAATCTCTGGCAACACGTGTTGATACTTACTATTCACCAGAAACTGATTTTCAAGCCCGCTATTGAGCGTATCTGATGACATTTCCGGGAAACACCAAAGACTTCCCCATATACCTGTGGGAGGCCGCTGCTCCAGTAATAATTCACCCATATCATTTTCCATAATTGCAAAACACGTTTGTTTTTCCGGTAATGCCTTTTTGGGTTTGGAAGTGGGGTACAATGCCTGCTTTCCGCTTGCATGTGCGGAACAATCAGAACAAATTGGACATTGACCACACTTTGGTTTCCCGCGCGTGCAAATTGTGGCGCCAAGATCCATAATCGCTTGAGTATAGTCGGTCACTTGCGCAATCGGCGTGAGATTTTCCGCTAATTCCCAAAGTTGATTCTCAACCTGTTTTTTACCGGGCCAGCCGTCGACTTCATAATAGCGAGTTAATACGCGTTTGACATTACCATCAAGAATTGGCGCTCTCGCGCCACTCGAAAGTGAAAGGATAGCACCGGCGGTTGAACGACCAATTCCAGGTAACGCAATGAGTTCATCAAGTCCTGTTGGAAACTTATTGCGATAGTCTTGATGAATGATGGTTGCCGTTTTATGTAGATTACGCGCACGCGCGTAATAACCAAGGCCAGTCCAGTGTTGCAGTACATGATCAAGTTCGGCATTGGCAAGAGAAGATACCGTCGGAAAACTTTGTATAAATCGTTGGTAATAAGGAATGACGGTCGTAACCTGAGTTTGCTGCAACATGATCTCCGAGATCCAAACCCGATAAGGTGTGCGATTTTTTTGCCATGGCAGATCTTTTCGGCCATGACTTCGAAACCAATCCAGTAATGCATCAGCAAATTGATATGTTGATTGCGCTAACACTAGAAACCGAATAGTTTTTCCAGGCCTTTACCAATTTCTTCCTTGATGATGTCTTCCGGCTTCACTTGCTTCTTTTGCTGTGATTCTTGTTTGCTGGAATCTTGCTGGATTTGTTTTTGCTCGGTCGGTTCAGCGGCTTGCTCGGCTGGAGCCGATTCCTTGTTGCCACCCGTTAACTTATTTAAATCAATACCAATCGCATCACCCAGTTTATCCTGAATTTTCTTCTTGGCCGTGTCCTTGATGAGCGCGTTAATCATAGATTCAAGATCAGGTAAACATCTCTTATCCATGATCTTGTCTCGGCATTTAATCAGAATATCGTAACCGCCAATGTTATATCGCTCTTCGCCACGAGTTGCACTGGCAGAGTCAACAATGACATTCATATTATATTTCCAGGTTTCATCATTCAGGTTGACCATCATCCCTTCACCCTTCACTTTGAATCCATAACCTAACATTAACATATCATCATTCATGACTACGCCATTGTTAATATCCATCGTTGCTGTTAATGACTGGAATTTTGTTTCACCAGAGGTATCAATTTTTCCAAAGCGTTTAGACTCATACATCACTTCAACTTGTGACAGGACTTTATTGACATCCACACCTCTAAAGATGCCTTCCAAAAATTTTATTTCCCCTTTGCCGGATAAACGTTTTTTCAGTTTATCCGTATCATCACCAATACTATTGAGATCGAGTGTAATATTAGCTTCCCCGGAAATATCATTCGTATCCGCCACATCCTTCACCAGAGGTCCGGTTTGCACGCCCAATAATTTAGTACTGGTCACCAGCTTGGGTTCTTTACCTGTCGCATCCAAAGAAATATTGCCATCGTAAGTACCTTCGTAAAGCTTGGCCTTAATCGGTGATAGTTTAATATTGCCTTCATTAGCGCGAATGCTGAGTTCCATATCCGTTAAGGTCGCATTCGATACAATGAGTTTACCCATCACAAAATCACCGTTTATCGTGACCGCGCGTAAAGTATCAGTCGGTATTTTTGTTGCCGCGCCTGCTGCTACGGTTTCCGGCGTCGCTGCTTGTTTACTGTCTTTTTGTGGTGGTAAATAGCGATCCAGATTCAATTGGTCCAGCCCTAAACCAAATTCCAGATTCAAGGGCGAGAAACTCGCTAACTTAATATCACCCTGTAGTTTGCTGTCATCCAGTTCAGCCTTCAATCCTGTCAGATTAATACTGTTGGCCGTGCCGGTTATGCCCGAGGATAAAGCCAATTTTTCTAGCGTCTTTGGATCTGACATTTCCGGGATGGGTTGTTTAAGCGAAGTTAAAAATTGCCGTAGATTAAAGGGCGCCAAATTAATATCACCACTCAAGGCGGCATCATTACTCCAGTTTTTTGCAGTAAGGTTACCCTTGAGATCAAGCCCAAGACCATCAGCTTTGAAATCGTTTAATGTCAGTACTTCTTTTTCGAGATTGA
This sequence comes from Pseudomonadota bacterium, assembly GCA_039028675.1. Classification (GTDB taxonomy): domain Bacteria; phylum Pseudomonadota; class Gammaproteobacteria; order Eutrophobiales; family Eutrophobiaceae; genus JANQNX01. Next base: position 3,584 of record JBCCHP010000015.1, read on the forward strand.
TATCAGTATCTGCACTCACGGTCAGCGATACCGGTGAATTAGGTATGTCTTTACCCGACATCACGGCAGACATGGAGAGCGGTTTCAGGCTGAATGAATCTGCATTACCTTTAATATCAGTACCCAATGAGAATGATTGCATGACCTTCGCCAACTCGCCTTGACCCAATGCACTGAGTAACGCTTTTGGTGATTGACTGGCTAATTTAATCTGACCAGCTATTGCTCCGCCTGTTTCGACGTCGTTCGCATTGAGTGAACCATTAAGTGACATGCCAAGCGATTGAAAACTTAAATCCGGAAGCGCTATATTGCCTGAACCCATATCCGCATCAAATTTTGTGGTGAGCGTGAATTTTTTATCTTTTATCTTACTAAGATTTTTACCGATGTCGGTCAGACCGCTCTCTTTACCTTGCATACTACCCGCAATGGTGATCAGCAGAGGTAAATTAGGTCCATTAGCGGTTAACTCACCCTTAATGGCGGGTTTGTCTTCTAAAAAGTTTTTAACTTGTAATTGACCCTTGCCGTCCAGACCCAATGCCTTGATAGACAGTTCACTCATTTTGATGGCGCCATCACCTGAATCAAATTTGCTACTGACACTGAAATCGGCTGGTACTGATTTCAATTGTTTCGTTAATGATGAAAGGTTCTGTTCGCCATCACTGCCCATTGCCGCGGCGATTCGTACTAGCGAGGGCATATCCTTACCATTAACAGCAAGTGAGCCAGTTAATTCAGGTGAATTACTCTGTAACTGTTTACCATTCATGTTGCCTTTAATACTAATACCGAGTGCATCGACTGCTAATGTCGGTAAATCAACCGTTCCAGCCTGCATATCAAGATCAAATGCGCTTTCAATCACAAACGAGCCAGGTACTGACGTCAGCTGTTTATTCAACGCCGTAATTTTTTCTGTTGAATCCCCTTTCAGATGCGACATCAAAGTAATCAATAAAGGTAAATTATCACCCTTTGCCTTGATATCACCCTTAATTGCTGGTGACTCAGATTGCACATTACGTGCGATCAGGTTTGCGTTGATATCATTACCCAGGACATTCATGGTCAGAGGATTAATATTGATATCCTGACGTTTTAAATTTGCATCAAAGGTCGTATTGATGGCAAAACTTTTACTCTTGATATCGGCCATTTGCGAGGCTAATGCTTCAATTTCAAAGATTCGAACTAATTGAGGCAAGTCTTCACCTTTTATATCGAGTGTACCCGCCACAAGCGGTGCCGACTGATAATCGCTAATCTCAAGTTTGGTATCGACTGACGTATCAAAGGCTGTTAACGCCAATGAATTGATACTCATGATTTCTTCATTCGTATCGACTTGCAGATCGGTTGTCAGTTTGATATCCGTTTCACCTCCCGGCACTTCTTTCCCTTTAACCTTAGCGTTTATGGTGAATGGATTCAGTTTTAATAATTCACCACTATCCTCGTAAGCGACGGTTCCGGCTAATTCAACATCAGATGACAAGGCAGGATTGGTCGACGCGACTGCCATGCTCGCCTTAATCTCGATTGGTTCGCCTAATAATAATTCGCCAGTCGAAATATTCAGATTGCTGATTTTTGTTTGCGAATTGTTTTGTTTGTCTTGCCAAAGAATATTGATATTTTGCACATCAATGCCACCCAGCACCAAGGCAGCCAGGGGCGGACCACCACTTGAACCACCGGCTTGCTTGGCATCGCCCTTGGTCAAATCATCCCAGTTAGTCACACCTTCTTCATTCCTCGCCAGATTCAAATTCACACCATGTAGAATCAAGGTGTCCATTTCCAATTCCTTTCGCAATAACGGCATGAGTTTGGCGCGCACGTTAAACGTCTCTGCATTCAAAAATGGGGCTTCTCCAAACCCTTCTGCATTACTGAGTTTGACGCTAGAGACATCCACACTAAGCCAGGGATAAAAGGTCATTTCTATGTCGCCATCAATCGATAATTCGCGACCCGTTTGTTCCTTTACTTTTTCAGCAATGGTTTCCTTATAATCATTAGGATCAAAGGTTGTGATCGCAATCACTGCACCGCCAATGACTAATACAATAACGACAGCAAAAATGATGAATAACTTCTTCAACAACTTCATGGACTAATTTCCTTGTGTAATTCTCGTTTGTAGATTTTTTATCGCTTGCTTAACTTGTTCCGGCGCTGTTCCGCCAATATGATCACGTGCCGCCACAGAACCTTCCAATGTTAGCACCTCAAAGACATCATTATTGATGACATCGGAGTATTGCTGTAGTTCGTCTAGCGTCAGCTCAGATAAGGCTTTTTCATTTTGAATGGCGAAATGTACGATCTTGCCAACCACTTCATGCGCATCACGGAATGGCACCTCTGCTTTTACCAGATAATCAGCCAAATCCGTCGCTGTGGCATAACCATTAATGGCAGCCTCATACAGTCTCTCTGTATACACCGTGATCGTGGGTATCATCCCTGCGTAAGCCAGCAAGCATTGCTTGACGGTATCAATCGCATCAAACACGGTTTCCTTATCTTCTTGGTTATCACGGTTATAGGCTAATGGCTGCGCTTTCATCAATGTCAGTAATGCCATCAGGTCACCATAAACACGTGACGTTTTACCGCGCACTAATTCAGGAATATCCGGGTTTTTCTTTTGCGGCATAATTGAGGAACCTGTGCACCAGTCATCACCAATATCGATAAATGCAGACGCTTGCGACATCCATATGATCAATTCTTCAGAGAAGCGTGACAAATGCGTCATGATGAGGCTCAACGCTGAGACCAATTCAATAATAAAATCTCTATCGCTGACCGCATCTAATGAATTTTGTGTCACGCCATCAAATCCTAATTCATTGGCGACGTAGTCGCGATCAATGGGAAAACTGGTGCCTGCAAGCGCGGCGGATCCTAATGGCAACAAATTTAATCGTTGACGACAATCGGTTAAACGCGCCCTGTCTCTTAACAACATTTCTGCCCATGCCAATACATGATGCCCTAACGTCACCGGCTGAGCAGATTGCATATGGGTAAAACCAGGCATAATCGTCACGGCGTGTGCCTCAGCAAAGACAACAATTGATTCCAATACATGATTAATGCATGACGTTATTTCATCAATCTCTGCACGACAGTACAAACGCATATCTGTTGCCACCTGGTCATTTCTGGAACGACCGGTATGTAATTTTTTACCAACATCGCCCACCTTTTCGACCAATGCTGTTTCAATATTCATATGTACATCTTCAAGCGCAACTGCCCATTGAAACTTGCCAGCATCAATATCGGCGCGAATGGCCTCCAATCCATCAACAATCTGAGCGGCATCAGTTTCATTCAATACCCCTACTTTTGCCAACATGCGCACGTGAGCAATCGAGCCCATAATGTCATAATGTGCTAAACGTTGATCGTAGGAGACCGATTGCGTGAATTGCTCTACAAATTCATTAGTTGAAGTCGTAAAACGGCCGCCCCATGGTTTATCTGATGTCGAATTGGTCATATTGCTGGTAATGTGCGTTTTGGCACACAGTATAACGTATGCGCCAGTCAATTCGCGTGTTTCCTATGGCTGAATCCTTTGTTAAAGATGAAAATCACTTTCTACCTGATTTCTGCAGTGTCAGGGTACTCTTTATCGTCGTACTCAGTGCAGAACTCCTGGCTATGATTCTCACGCTTAATCAATCTTTGATTAGCCGACAAATACTCTACGATCTGGCCTTAAATTCACTTTTCATTCAATGGATTGCGCTAAGTTGTATCGGCCTATTATGTATCGGCCGGCGTTTTTTAAATCAATTAAGTATTGTTCAAGCCATTATTATCAGTTATGGCCTGATATTAATCGTGACATTTATCATCACAGAAATTGCCTGGGAGATTCTGTTTGCCAGTCCTTTGGGTATTAATCCCAGCGCAACCACACATCAACTATTTTTGCTTCGTTCATTGGGAATTGCAGCCATCATTGGTGGAGTACTGCTACGCTATTTATATTTACAACATGAATGGCGAAAAAATATAGAGCATGTCACCGCATCGCGATTACAGGCATTGCAGTCGAGAATACGCCCTCATTTTCTATTTAATTGCATGAATACGATTGCCAGTTTAACTCGCACTGCACCTGAGCAAGCAGAGCAAGCGGTGGAAGATCTGGCCGAATTATTTCGTGCCAGCCTGATGGACTTTGATAACGTCTATCCGATAACAGAAGAGTGGCAGGTGTGTCGATTGTATCTTCGTATTGAATCATTGCGTTTACAAGAACGGTTAAAGATCGAATGGGATATTGATGACATACCTGACAATACAAAAATACTACCCTTGTGTGTACAACCATTAATTGAAAACAGTATATATCATGGGATAGAACAACTAGAAGATGGTGGTTTAATTACCATCAAGGGTCAGTTAAAGAATGAACAAATCTTGCTTACCATTAGTAACCCTATTCCGACAATTGATCATGCTAAGCATGAAGGTAATCAACTTGCTCAGGAAAATATTAAGCAACGTATGTTGAACCTGTATGGCGATGATTGTGATTTAAAAATAGAAAAGCAGGAACAGTCATATACTGTGAGTTTAGTCTTTCCCTATCAATCTTTATGAACATACTTATTGTTGATGACGAACCGCTGGCACGAGAGCGCTTAAAGCAGCTTGTCACCGAGCTTAATCCTGACTATGAACTCTATGAAGCCAGTAATGGGTTGGATGCGTTAACGATTATCACAAATCAAAGTATTGATATCATTTTGCTCGATATCCGCATGCCACGTATGGATGGGATGGAGTTAGCAAGTCATATCTTAAAAATGGATCAACAACCTGCTATTGTTTTTTGTACCGCGTTTCAGGACCATGCTGTAAAGGCCTTTGAAGCCAATGCAGTCGATTATTTATTAAAGCCGATTAGAAAAGAGCGACTGCAAATTGCATTAGATAAGGCCAGTTTATTAACCACAGTAAAATTAAACATGGTTACACAAACTGACAGTTCGATTACAGCAAGAAGTCATTTAAGTACATTAGTCAATGGTAATCTTGAATTAATCCCTATTGATAAAATTTATTATTTTAAAGCCGAACAGAAGTATGTCCCCGCTGCGTGGCCAGTTGGCCAGGCAATACTGGATGATTCATTAGTTAGTCTGGAACAGGAGTTTGCCGAGTATTTTATTCGCATTCATCGCAATACGCTGGTGGCCAAACATAATATTTCGGGCTTGATCAAGAATGAGGAGAATCAACTCTGCATCAAACTCTCATCCATGGATGAATTATTATTGGTGAGCAGACGCCACCTCAGTTCTGTCAAGACAGTCGTACAGGAATTAACGCACCGTTAATGGCTTGCCTTAATTTCTCTTGCCGCCGCCAATAATGCGAGCCGCGCTATCACACCGTACGTATAAAAACGATTTTGACGGCAGTCGATATCCTGATTGATATCGGGTTTGTTACAACAATCATCAAATGCCAAGGGTTCAAATCGCATACCTGGTGCATTCAGGTTCTGACTGTTTGATCTTTTTTCGTGAACTCGATAAAAACCACCCACAACCTGATGGTCAATCATGTACACAACAGGTTCTGCAACAGTATTGTCATTGCCCCAGGTTTCATGTGTATAAACGCCTTCCTGAATGATGACTTGCGTGACTTTCTGTCCTTCTTTCGTTTTGGACATTTTAGTGCGTTCTTTACGATTTAGTTCAATGATATCTTCAACATCATATACCGTCATCACACCCATACCATAAGTACCGGCATCAGCCTTAACCACCACAAACGGTTTACCATCAACATTATGTTCAGCATATTTTTGTTTAATCGCACTCAGTAACGAGTCGACATTTTTCGAAAGACAATCAATACCCTCGCGTTTCATAAAATCGACTTCACCACAATTACGAAACATCGGATCGATTAGCCAGGGATCAATATTAATGACTGTTGCCAACTCTTGTGCCAATTGTTGATAAAAAGTGAAATGACTAGACTTCAAGCGAGACGACCAACCCAAGCCAAGTGGTGGCGTGATAATTTGCTCGAGTCCTTCTAGTATTTCAGGACGTCCAGTGGACATATCATTATTTAATAAAATGAGATCTGGATCGAAATCTTCTATGCCCACACGATTGTTTTTCCTAACGAGTGGTTCTAAGGTCAATTTATTTGCTGAAGATAGCTCAATATCTGTCGGTTGACTAATCTCACTGGATAAACTCGCCACTCTTGTCGCAAACCCTGCTTTTTCAATGATAGTTTTCAGGCAATAGACGTTTTCCATATAGAACATATTTCGTGTGTGATTTTCAGGTACGATCAAAATACGATCAATTGACTGATCAAGATGTTCGATAGCGGTTTGCACAGCCTGTATACTCATCGATTCAAAAGTAGGATTGAGATTATTAAATCCAGCTGGAAAAAGATTGGTATCAATCGGCGCAATCTTGTAACCCGCATTACGCAAGTCGACAGAAGCATAGAATGGTGCTTTCAATTCACGCCAGGCATTCCTGAACCACGATTCAATCGCAGTTTGATTTTCAATGACAGCACGTTCCAGTTTGTGAAAAGGTCCAGAAAGAGCAGTGGTTAAATGAGGTACTTTTGAATTCATCATTGATTAAGCCTTAAACGTATATACTGATCGATTAATTCAGATCGCCCCAATAATTTTGACAAGCGGTTAATCCACTAACGACAGCAGTTTCTGCACGTAATATCCTCGGTCCCAATGAAACTGATTGATAGTCATGTTGTGTTGCCAACTCTATTTCAGTCTGACTGAATCCGCCCTCAGGGCCAAGCAATAAACTAACATATTGTGGTTGCATATTAATATGACTAATCGTTAATTTAGCTTCTGGATTAAACATTAATTTTAGGTCGCTTTTGTTGTATTGGATAAAATCATTGATCGCCCTGGGCGCTAATAATTCAGGTAAACATGTTCGACCGCATTGCTCTGCGGCATTGATAATAATTTTTTGCCAATGTTGTAATTTATTCTCTACTCTATCTTCGCTAACTTTTACATTACTAAACTCAGTCAGCAGTGGTACTAATATATTAGCACCTAATTCCACTGCTTTTTGTATCGCATAATCCATATGTTGGCCACGTGATAATCCGATGCCAAGCGTTGTATGTAAATTTGATTCCCGTTGACATAGTTGCTTTTCTTCAATTTTGAGTTTGGCCGATTTTTTTTCCAGTGCGACTATCTTTGCAAGATACTCAGCATTTTCATTATTAAATAAGCATAACTGATCACCGTTACGCAAACGCAAGACGCTCGATATATAATGAGTTTGTTCCTTTTGCAGAAGAAACTCATCACCTGTTTTCAATGAACGATCAATGTATAGTCTTGCTATCCTCACGATCAGGCAGTGGCGAGATTAATGCCTGCTTCTGCGACCTGAAAAACATGTTCGATTTCTTCCTTGCTGATAACATAAGGTGGCATCATATAGATAACATTACCTAATGGCCTCAATAGTACTCCCTGTTTTAGCCCATGCTGAAATACTCTTAATCCACGACGTTCCTGCCAGTTAAAAGCCTCTTTCGTTTCTTTATTCTTAACCATCTCCATTGCCAGGATCATACCATGTTGTCTAATATCGCCGATGTTTGGATGAGTGAGTAATGGATCACTACACTTTTTCATATGTGCAGCTAGTGCTAAATTTTGATTAATCACATCATCATTGTTAAATATGTCTAATGTTGCATTGGCTACTGCACAGGCAATCGGATTACCGGTATAACTATGCGAGTGCAAAAAAGCATTCAGTTTTGTGTAGTCGTCATAAAATGCTGAATATATATCGTCTGTAGTCAGCGTGACTGATAGTGGAAGATACCCGGCCGTTAATCCTTTTGACAGACACATAAAATCAGGTGATATAGCTGCTTGTTCACAGGCAAACATTGTACCTGTTCGGCCAAAACCAACAGCGATCTCATCGGCAATCAAATGAATATTAAATTTGTCGCATGCTTCACGTAATAAACGGAGATAAACAGGATGATACATGCGCATATAGCCCGCACACTGTACTAAAGGCTCAATCACAACAGCCGCCACTTCATGTGCATGTTTTTCAATTAACTCCAGCATCGGCTCAAACATGTTGCGGCTATGTGTTTCCCAACTCTCATCCTGTTCGCGGTGATAACAGTCTGGACTAGGCGCAACGATGGTCTCCATCATTAACGGACCATAGGTATCTTTATATAATGGAACGTTACCTACGGCTAATGCACCGAGCGTTTCACCATGATAGCTATTATCTACGGTAATAAAGCGTTGCTTTTCAGGTTTACCTGAGTTCAGCCAATAGTGATAACTCATCTTCAATGCGACCTCGATAGCAGAGGAGCCGTTATCAGCGTAAAAACAGCGATTTAATCCTTGTGGTGTGACTGATACCAGTTTTTCAGACAATTCAACAACAGGTTCATGTGTAAATCCGGCAAGAATGACGTGTTCGAGCGATTCTAGTTGTGTATGAATAGCTTTATTGATTACAGGGTTTGAATGGCCAAATAGGTTGACCCACCAGGAGCTGATGGTGTCTATATATCGATTACCATCGAAGTCTTCCAGGTATACACCCTCGCCTTTTTTTATCGGTATCAAAGGTAATGTCTCATGGTCTTTCATTTGAGTGCATGGATGCCAAAGGACATTCAAATCACGTTCGATTAAATTGTCAGTCATAGTTATTTAGTTTGGTAGTTATATAGAGGTTGTTCATTTGTTATGATGCAGTGGATTATACTGAAAATATTTTCTTATAGAATGAAGCAGGCAAAATTTAATATCGGACAAATTGTGTATCATAAACGCTTCGACTATCGTGGTGTAATTTATGATGTTGATCCGATATTTTGTGGTTCTGAGGAGTGGTACGAAGTTGTAGCCAAATCCAGACCGCCTAAGGACAAACCCTGGTATAAAGTGTTAGTCGACAACGCAAAACACGAAACTTATGTAGCAGAACAGAATCTGGAAAATACAAACGATAAACTACCCTTGAGACATCCATTAATTGAACGCTATTTTACCGATTTTCATGATGGGCGTTATTGGCAAGAAATTATAAACAACTAAACATGCTGACAAAATTAAATCAATACTTCGAATCTCTCTTCGAGCAGGAAAGTACTCAATCAAATCATCAAAACACGATAGAGTTAGCTTCTGCTGTGTTAATGATAGAGATTGCGCTGGCAGATGGGCACTTCGATAGTGATGAAAAATCAACGATAAAAAGCTTGATTCAAACAGAGTTTGAAATGGATGAGGCGCAGTTAGATGCATTGATTGAATTAGCTGAGGCAGAAGTTGATCAATCAGTATCGCTACAATCATTTACTCGATTGTTAACTGATCAATTGGAAATGGAGCAACGAATAAAAGTGATTAGAGATTTATGGAGAATTGCGTTTGCTGATGCAGTAATAGATAAATATGAAGAATATCATATTCGCAAAATCGCAGATTTGCTTTATATCTCACATGCAGATTACATCAAAGCAAAACATGACGCCGATAAGAATAATTAATTCGTTTTACCGCCCAGTAGAGAATTGATTAATTGATCTTCCAATTCTATGCGAGTCGTCAGTTCTTCACACAATAGTGATAAATCGGCATGTAAGTTTTTCAGGTCTCTGTCTTTGTTATCTGGGTTGTATTTTTCATCAAAGGCAAGTGCAATCTCAGTTGTCTGTTCGATACGCGGATAGATAGTTATCGCAAGATCCGAGATAGCCTTTCGTCTTTCTTTCCCTTCTGAAATTCGTTCATATAAACTAAAATGAGCAGCCGCAATATAATCAACCAATACTTGTACCAATTCTTCAAGATCGTCTTTCGGATCAATAGATTGATTCTCATCTGACGATACTTGTAGTAACAAGGAAAATAGTTGGTTGCGTTCCTTCAGCATGCGTTCAATGACTTGCTGACTGGCATTACGCCTTTCCTGAATCTGTTCCACATTATTTGACATATTTTTCCACCATTGTCGTTCTTGTTAGCAAACTCGCTTTTCATATGATAAACATCAATTATCAAGGCGAATTAGCAACATCCTGACGACTAAGTTTTACCGTTATCAACATCATGCCTGCACACCGCTATTCATGCAATATATTCATTATTTAGCATTAGCTATCATGTTTATTATGACTTTACCGATATAAGATTTATAAAATTGAAATAGTCTATTTATTCCAACTGAATAATAAATATTCAGCTTTTTCATGCATTTGGATAGACTGAGAAAGAAAAATAATAGAAGATACGTAGCGCGATCTACGAGCAGAGACTTGCAGGATTGTTTCCAGCAAAAGATTACATAAACATTTAATAATCAATAATATAGCAGATGCAATTTCCGGGATATCAGATTCAAGAAGAAATCGGCCAAGGCGGCATGGCTACTGTCTATTTGGCAGTCCAGGAATCATTGAACCGTTCGGTCGTATTAAAAATACTCGATAAGGTTAAACGCAGTGAATCTGAGGATCTGGCACAACGCTTCGTCGATGAAGGTAAAATCATTGCTTCATTGCATCATCCAAATATTGTCACCATTTATGATATCGGTCTTTCTGATGGCGACTTATATATATCCATGGAATACGTTGAAGGTGGTGATTTAAAACAGCGCATGCAACGTAGTATCCGGCCACAAACAGCGCTGGACATCGTCATGAAAGTTGGTTCGGCATTGGCAAGTGCACATGCGCATAAAGTCATTCATCGCGATGTAAAACCGGCAAACATTTTGTTTCGCGATGAAAAAACACCGTTATTAACAGATTTTGGCATTGCCAAACAAACTGATACTGAACAGGATTTAACGTCTACTGGTATTTTTCTTGGGAGTCCAAACTATGTGAGTCCTGAACAAGCTGACGGCGCGGCAGTAGATGGTAGAACAGATATATACAGTCTTGGCTGTATTTTTTACGAAATGTTAACCGGCTATAAGCCTTATAAATCTAATTCAGTGATTGATATTGTTATCCAGCATAAAACAGCGGCCGTACCAACCCTGCCGCAATCATTATCCGAATACCAGCCACTGCTAGAAAAGATGATGGCAAAGAAGCTGGATGAACGTTTCGCCACAGCAGATGAACTGGTGGCTGAAATAGATAAAATTATTATTAAAGAGAAAACTGAGCCAGGTCTTGTGAGTCCGTCGTCAGAAGCACCTGAAACGAAACAATCTAAAAAGAAAAAAACCATGACGGTGTTAATCATCTTATTAATACTGTCTGGAGCGTTTTTTTTCGGTTTGCAGTATGTCGAGATACGCATAAAACGTGAACCTACAGTGGCATATTCTCCCCCACCAGTTGATACTGTGATTACCTCGCCGCTTAACATCAGTAATGAACTGGCAGCTGAAGAAGGCATAATTGAAAATACAGTTGTAGCTGAAGCAGAACCTGTATCAGATGAAATTCTTAAAGCACTGGAATGGTTAGGCAAACAAAGTTTGACGGAATTTAAGTTGAATTATCCACCAAAAGATAATGCCTACTATTATTTTTCTAAACTGTTGGAAATTCAGCCGGGTAGTCAAGCGGCCGTTCAGGGAATCTTGAATATTGCTGATCGATATGCCATTTTAGCGGAGCGATCGTTAGCAAATAATGAACTGGAAAAAACGAAAACTTATATCGAATTAGGTTTGAAGATAGACCCGCAAAATCAAGCTTTATTATCACTAAAAGAATTGGTCAATAGTCAAAATAAAGGTATTTTAAGTTCTCTTAAATCTTTATTTAATTAATTATTCCAATTGCTCCATCGCCTCTGATTTTTGGGATTCTTCCCAAACTTGTATCATCTCTTTTAATCTTTCGGCCATTTGTTGCTCAGCTAGATTCTCATCTTGAGTTTTTTCTTCCTGTAATTGTTTCAACTCGTCTATAACATCATCGGCAGAGACTGTATCAGTATCAACACTATCATCATCAACTAATACCAACTCATCTTCAATCGAGGCTTCTTCTTTAAATGCACCTTTGATTTCAAGTGATTTAGCCAGTTTTTCTTTCGCTGCCTGCTCATCTTTCTCGGCAATCAAAAAGGCACGCCTTCTCAACTCGAATTGCACTTTGTTACTGACTTCAATATCTGTATCGTCAATTAGCCTGCCTTTTTCAAAAACCAGTACTCGAGGCCCGTTTTCCTGGCTGCGATACCAGGTAGGTGGTTTGCCTGATAATTGAGTCGTGCCAGTATCTTCCTCAACCCATTGATACATTCGAGCATAAGAATGATTTACGCTCACTAGATAGATTACAATGATTGAGCAAAGGCACTTCATGATGTGTTTTGTTTTTAACATAATGTTTAGTATGTTTTTTTAATTCACAATGTCAACGTTAATCATCATATCTGGCGGGCAGACAGGTGTCGACCGTGCGGCACTGGATGCAGCAATTCAATATCGAGTATCACATGGTGGTTGGTGTCCAAAGGGGAGGCTTGCCGAAGATGGGCAGATTCCAATGCATTATCAATTAACAGAAACTGATACTGATGCTTATCCACAGCGAACAAAAATGAATGTTCAAAGTGCAGATGGCACCCTGATTATTTTTAAACATATAATGACGAGTGGGACTGCCCTGACACTTAAATTCGTAAAACAACTGGTAAAGCCAAACTTTATTTTAGATATTGATCAGCAAATCAATATCGATAAAGTTAATAATTGGATGAATCAAAATACTATTAGCACCCTCAATATTGCTGGTCCAAGAGAAAGTACTACTCCCGGTATTTATGCCGATTCAAAAAAAATAATTGAAGCAATTATCAAGCAAAAGATATGAGTTAAATTATCCTGCTTCTGCTTGCTCAATATTTGCTAAATATGCCTGCTCGAGAGTTTGCACCTGATAATGTTCGCAACATGCCTGAAGTGATCCGTTAAAACACAACATACCATGATGTAGAATAATAATACGATCACATAGGCTCTCAACATCATTTAAGAGATGGGTGCTAAAGAAAAGTGTTTTGCCTTTTTCTTTTAATTGCAATAAATAGTCTTTCAGAAAAGCTCTCGCCTTGGGATCAAGACCACTCATGGGTTCATCCAGAATAAATAACGGTCGATCACTCAGGAAACAGGCTGCTAGACCCAGCTTTTGCGCCATTCCTTTGGAATACTGACGAACTGGTTTATGCAATGCGGATAATTCCAGATCTAAAATTTTGAATATCAATTCGATTGCATCTTCTTCAATCGTGATGTTATAGAGTTCAGCCATATAATTAATGAAGTTACGGCCAGTTAAGTAATAAGGGGGTAAGAATTTTTCTGGTAAAAATGCCAGGGTGTTTCTGGCATCGGTATCAAGATGCTGTTGACTGAAAATTTGAATGTTGCCAGATTTAATTGAAACGAAATCTAAAATACATTTTATTAATGTTGATTTACCGGCACCATTCATGCCGACTAACCCCACTGATTCACCTTCAGTAATTGAAAACGATATATCACGCAATATTTCTGTCTTACCATAAGA
>JBCCHP010000016.1:0-16697 GCA_039028675.1 Pseudomonadota bacterium
ATGGTCGCCGTGGTGCACTAATTGCCAGCTGTGACTCTGTGTCCACGTGCGTGCACTACTTGTGCGCGCGATCATTTTGCAAGGTCCACACCATTCTGCCCAAAAGTCCAGAATGACCGGTTGTTCGGATTTAAGAACTTCATCTTCAAAACTATCATCGGTTACGTGCAATATGTTTTCGCTCATTGATTTAATCATCTCGTTGTAAATAGAGGGCACATTGTCAACGAATTCATCTAGTGATTGCAAGTGTGAGATAGATAGTCAGGTTATGAATGAAAAAATATGAGTAAAAACAAACAGGAAAACACTAAATTTAAAGAATTCGATCTTGATGATCGTTTGTTAAAAGTGTTGGATGAGATTGAATTTTCCAATTGCACGCCAATTCAAGCCGCGTGTTTACCGCTGGCACTATCAAACAATGACATCGCCGGACAGGCTCAAACTGGCACAGGCAAAACAGCTGCATTTTTATTAGCTACATTCAATTCTCTGTTGAATCATCGACCGCAAAATCAAGCCACTAGCTTACGTGCTTTAGTGATTGCACCGACAAGAGAGCTGGCGATACAGATTCATAAAGATGCAACTACCTTTAACAAATATGCCGGACTTGAGTTGGCATTGGTATACGGAGGTGTGGATTACGAAAAACAACGAGCAGCGCTCGCTGATGGCGTAGATATACTTATTGGTACACCTGGTCGGCTAATAGACTATTTCAAACAAAAAGTATTCAGTTTTAAGGACGTAGAAATCATCGTGCTTGATGAGGCGGATCGTATGTTTGATTTAGGATTCATCAGTGATATTCGCTATATGTTGCGCCGAATGCCAAAACCGGAAAAGCGGCTCAATATGTTGTTTTCGGCAACATTGTCTTTTCGGGTAATGGAATTGGCCTATGAACATATGAATGATCCCAAGCTGATTGAAATCAATCCGGAGCAAATAACGGCGGATAAGGTATCGCAGACTTTGTACCATGTTGCCAATGACGAAAAGATTCCATTGCTATTAGGATTGTTAAAAAAAATTGATCCCACCCGCACTATTGTATTTGTCAATACGAAACGTGTTGCTGAGAAAGTTTGGTCATATCTTGAGGGTAATGACATTCATGCCGCAATCTTGTCAGGTGATGTACCACAGAAAAAGCGACAGCGATTGTTTAATGAATTTTCCAATGGTGAATTAAAAGTATTGGTGGCAACGGATCTAGCAGCTCGAGGTTTGCATATACCTGATGTCAGTCATGTCTTTAATTATGACTTACCACAAAACTCGGAAGATTATGTACATCGTATCGGACGAACTGCGCGCGCAGGTGCCAGTGGAGACGCTGTTAGTTTTGCCTGTGAGGAGTTTGTCTATTCTTTAATGGATATAGAAGAATATATTGAATATTCCATACCCGTTGAGGCTATCGATGGGTCGTTATTAATCGAGCCAAAACCAGCTGTGAAAAGAAAGCATCATCAACAAGCCCAGCAAAAAAGACAAGCTGGTAACAAAAAGCGCAGACGCTTTCGGAATAATAAAACAACTAGACCAGTTTCGAAGTAATCCAGCGACCTATTGCAGTTATTTCTTCCATGCAAACAGCATGTTCCATGGTGTATTCGATAAACTCCACATCATAGCCGGATTCTGTCAATGTTTGTGCAGAGGCCTTTCCCTGGTCGACGGGAATGACCAGATCGTACATCCCATGCCCCATAAATATCGGAGTTGATTCATTCGCCGCACTTTTTTCAGCCTCCAGGTTTTGCGGTAAAGGTAAATAAGTAGATAACGCAATGACTCCCGCTAATTTGTCGCAATAGCGTGTGCCGCAATGTAGGGCAATTGCCCCTCCCTGCGAGAAGCCTGCAACAATGATCCTGGATGACTCTATTCCGTTTTCGATTTCATGTTCAATGTAATGGTTAATTATCACTGTTGATTCAACAATTGCTTGTTCATCTTCAAACTCTCGTAAATTTGCAGCTCGCACGTCATACCAGGCGCGCATGGCCATGCCGCCATTAATAGTCACGGGCCTTACCGGCGCATTGGGAAAGATAAATTTGACTCCTGCATCATCTGCTAAACCCAGCTCTGGAACGATTGGTTCAAAATCATGACCATCTGCACCTAGTCCGTGCAGCCAGATAATACTGGCTCGATGATTTGCCTTTGCTTCAACAATGATAGCGTCCTGTTTAAAAGTCATGACTTAGCCTGATTTGATTGAATTAGTTGTTAATGCTAGCAAATATAGCTCCTTCGTTTGTGCTTAAATTATTATTTGATATGCTTAATAAAAGAAGCAGGGGACAGTTATTTTGCAAATGACAAAAAAAATATTCTCAGTCGGCGTGTTGTTATCACTGATGCTGGTTTTGTCTGCCTGTGGTCAGAAAGGTGATTTGTACTTGCCGCCTGAAGTGAACAATATACAAAACGCTCAATTTAGTTATCACGTCTGATTTTCATGTCTGAGTTTGTCTATATTGACGGCGTACTACATGCCGAGGGTGTTGCATTGACTGAAATTGCCAATCAATTCGGCACGCCAGCTTATATTTACTCGCGCAAAATGATTGAATCTCATTGGCAGGAGTTTGATTCTGCGCTGGGTAGTCAGCATCACCTTGTTTGCTACGCGGTTAAGGCAAATTCAAATATTGCTGTGCTCAATATATTGGCGAAGCTTGGTTCCGGCTTTGATATTGTCTCTCTTGGGGAATTAAACCGTGTGCTTAAGGCAGGCGGTGATCCTGCTAAGGTTGTGTTCTCCGGTGTGGGTAAGCGCGAGGATGAAATGGCAGAAGCATTGCGACAAGGTATTAAATGTTTCAATGTCGAATCTGCCAACGAATTGCTCAGATTAAATGCGGTTGCAGAAAAAATGAATATGCAGGCACCGATATCGTTACGCGTTAATCCGGATGTCGATGCAAAAACTCATCCCTACATATCGACAGGGTTAAAAGAAAACAAATTTGGTATTGCTTTTGAACAGGCAAAGTCGGTTTATTTACAAGCGGATCAGATGACACATATTCAGGTTGTTGGCATTGATTGTCATATCGGTTCGCAGATCACTGAGCTCAGTCCTTTCAGAGATGCATTGCAGCGAGTATTGGTATTAGTAAATGAATTAAATGAAGTCGGCATTGAGATTGAACACATCGACATTGGCGGTGGTTTAGGGATTGATTATCAAGATGAGACGCCACCTACCAGAGTTGATTATGTCAACGTCATTAATGAAACATTGGGCGACCATGAAGTTGAAGTATTGATGGAACCCGGTCGAAGTATTGTTGGTAATGCAGGTATTTTGTTAACTCAAGTCGAATACTTGAACGAAACGCCCTATCACCATTTTGCAGTTGTTGATGCGGCGATGAATGATCTAATACGACCCGCTTTATATGGCGGTTGGCATGATATAAAACGAATTGTTGAATCATCCGAAGCCGAGGCAATTGAATATGACGTCGTCGGTCCGGTTTGTGAAACAGGAGATTTCCTTGGTAAGAATCGGGTTTTACAGCTGGAAGCAGGTGATTTACTAGCAGTGTGTTCCGCTGGCGCTTATGGTTTTACGATGGCTTCGAATTATAATTCACGTCCGCGTGTTTGCGAATTGATGGTTACAGATTCACATGTTCATATTGTTAGAGAAAGAGAGACGATGGATGATTTAGTGAATGGAGAACATATCATCCAATAAACATTCATTTTTTTGAATGTTTAATAATTTTTTCGTCAACAACATTTCCATCAAAATTAATTTCTACATTTCTATCGAAGGCTGCGGTTGCAGCAGCGACAGTCATAGCGACAATGATGCCAGTAAACATAATACCGATTAAGGCAATGATAATAGAAATAACCTTGGAGATTTTTGTTACTGGTCGAATATCGCCATAGCCAACAGTAAATGCGGTAATGAACGACCAATAAAATGAATTAAATCGGGTCCAATGTTCAATCCGTCCTACAATTTGCCCCAGTATGAAAATAATTAGGCAAAAGAACATTAATAACGGTGCAACCAGAGTGACCGAAAAAAGAAAAATGTTGATAAAATCCCAGGTAAATTGCATTGCTATCTCAGAAATATCTTTATGCTAAGTTTACCCAATATCTTAAGCATACCAATAAGAACAATGATGATAAGTTCTTAAGTAAATGATTTACATAGCAATTTTTTTTAATATAAAAATATTGCATGAATTGAAAAATCGTTGTCAACCAAACTCCGATGACTTCGTTAATCCTCCTGTAAACCAACGATTCCGATGGAGGAAATAATGAAACACAAATTAATTAGTAATACCGGTCTGTTAGGTAGTGCCCTGATTTTAAGTCTTATCGCTGCGCCGCTTATGGCTGAAGAAGCCGACGATAAAATGTCATTTCGTGATCGTGTTCAGCAATACGATGCCGATGGAGATGGCCAACTTAATGAAGAAGAAAGAACTGCATTAAGAGAAGCTCGTCGCGCATATTTACTAGATAAATATGATGCTGATGGTGACGGTGAGTTGAACGAAGATGAGCGCCAGGCAAAACGCGATGCAAAACGCGATGCAAAACGCGCGCGAGTGGTTGAAAAATTTGATGCTGATGGCGACGGTGAGTTGAACGAAGAAGAAAAGCAGGCCGCACGCGAAGCATGGAGCAAATTAAAGGAAAAACGTCAGCAGTTTCGCGAAGGTAGTGAAGATGTGTAATAGATATTCGGCGTTGCCCCGTTTATCGAATGATTTGATAATGTGAATTTACACAATCTATTTCATCGAATCACAACAGGAGATCGACACTGGTCAAACAACAGGAACTTGATGCCTTTCTGGCCAGTGTCGAACAACGCGCATTTCGCATGGCGAAGATTGCAACCAGAAATACTGATGATGCACTTGATATCATTCAGGAAGCAATGTTTAAGCTAGTGGAAAAATATGCAAATAGGCCCGCAACAGAATGGGGGCCACTATTTACTACCATTCTGCAAAGCAAGATTAACGATTGGCATCGCAAACGGCAGAAAGGTTTTCGATTTTTTGGTTGGCTTAATCAGAATGACGAAGATGAAAAAAGTGATCCTATGCAAAATGCTATTGATGAAAAAGCAAAAACACCTGAACAACATGCACTTGCGACATCTCGCATTGATGTTTTAGAGCAGGCCCTGCATGAATTACCTGCAAGACAGCTGCAGGTTTTTCTATTGAGAAACTGGGAGGGATTAAGTGTAGAGGAAACAGCAAGTACAATGAATATATCAGGTGGCAGTGTAAAGACACATTATTCTCGAGCAGTGCATTCATTGAGACTGATGCTCGGTGAACATTGGGAGAGCGGGCAATGAGCGACGAAAAATTAGAAAATGAAATCAAACGGGAACTGGATGAAAGTTTGCAGCATATTGATGCTGCAACCTTGTCAAGTATTCGTCAGATCCGTGCCCGAGCTATGAATAAAGTTGAAGAGAAATCTTTCAATTGGACTGGTTTTGGTGGGACGTTGGCAACAGTCTGTATGTTGATGTTAGTTGTCATATTATCGATTCAGAACGAGCCATCTGTTACGCCACTTACTCCTAATGAAATTGAATTAATTTCTGCAATGGATGAATTCGAGTTATACCAGGATCTTGAATTTTATGAATGGTTGACTGAGGAATATGAAAGTTAATCTATTAACTCTACTTTTATTCGCAATCTTTTCATTACCGATTTATGCGGAAGAGAGTATTACTTGGAATAGTTTATCTGAAGAACTGCAAACCTTATTACAGGATTTAGAAGAAGGTTGGGATACTTTCCCTGCAGAGAGACAACAACGTTTGCTGAATAATGCTAAACGTTGGTCAGAAATGAGTGATGAAAAGCGGCAACATATAAAGGAAAAAATGCAAGCCTGGCAAAACATGACACCTGAAAAACAGGCTGAACTAAAAGAAAAATTTAATAAATTTCGTGATCTCAGTGATGAAGAAAAACAAGCTATTAGAAAACGAAAACAATGGTTTAAGAATTTGCCAGAAGAAAAGCGTCAGGCATTACGAGAAAAGTTCAGGAATATGTCACCGGAAGAACGTCAACAACTAAAAGAAGAAATGAAGCAAAGACGTCATTCAATGCATGAAAGAAATGAAAATATGTCAGATGCTGATAAACAGCAATTTCGCGAGCAACGACTAAAATTTAGATCAATGATGCAAGCATTGTCACAAGAAGAGCGTCAATCACTACGAAAAGACACTGCAAATATGTCACCGCCAGAACGTCGTCAATATATTAAAAATTGGTTTGAAGAGAACAAGCAGGAAATGATCGAGCAAGAATAGTCCAGAATTACTTGCTTTTTTACTAATAAATAACGTAACAAAATCCAAGCGCAAGTGATGTAAACACAAACGCAAGTGCTAATTTATTGCGATAAATAAACGGTTTTGCCATATCTGTAAATAAACCAAAAGCATAATTAAATAGGCCGACAAAGCCGAGTATGAAAGCTATTAATGACAGAGTTTCCAAAGGCTGGTCTGGTCGTAGTAATTTTAATGAATCATTTAGTGCTATATCTGCCCAGAAAAAAATTACGATTAGCATCTCAATTGCACCCAGACAACCCAGCATTAACATAATATCAACGATACCGACCGGTCCTTTTTTATTCAGATTCATAACGTTGATTAGATATAGATTTTGTAGAAACTCTTAGCCGTATTACCTGCGAACATTAATTATTTAACTACTTTCATTATCTTTTTTTGCTTTGACCAATTGTCTCGCGAGTTTTTTGATCTGTGCATCATAAAGAGCCAGTTCCCCGCCTGTTTTGATAGCCATAATTGATATTCTGGCTAGCAGTAATAACAATAAAATATCAATTACCCAGGCGATGAAGTAGGAAATTCGAATCCCGCTATTTGCAGATGTGATGATTTGATTAGTATTGTCTGACGCTTCTTCTCCTAACAGTGAATCTTTCAACGGTGTAATACTCTTATCAATATTAGAACCGGATTCGATAGCTTGAGCAATGCGTTCAATATTTGCAGGATCTTTATAAAGGGATAACGCTTCATGAAACACCTGTATAGCAATCCATAAACCGATAAATAACAATACCAACCCGCTTATCCGAACAATAATACTGACTATATCTTGTGTTGCTTCATTTAATGATTGCATTCCTACTCGCTCTGTTTTGACAGAATCGTCCTCTTCTTTATTAAAATGGTATTGATTCATTAAAAAATGCCAGTTTATCCTTGACTGTATTTAACATTGTAGCCTGTAATCACAACTAATATGAACCGGCTCACAAAAATCATTCAGTTACCAATCGCATGTTTTTGAGTTATCTCATTCAACGTCTGATTAACGCGGTCATTATTTTATTTGGTGTGACCACGCTGGTATTCCTCCTGATACATATGGTGCCGGGCGATCCTGTAGAAGTCATGCTCGGTGAATCTGCCCGACCAGCCGACAGGGCCGCATTGGAAAGTGCGTTGGGACTGGATCGCCCATTATTCCAACAATGGATTCAGTTCATTCAGGGTGTATTGGTATTTGATTTGGGCGAATCATTGCATTCTCGACAAGCCGTCAGTGAAATTTTGCTAGAGAGAATTCCGGCTACATTAATATTAAGTCTCACCAGTTTATTCGTTGCAATTATGATTGCTTTTCCACTCGGCATGATGGCAGCGATTAATCGAGATAGCTTGTGGGATCGCTTAGCGATGGTAGTAGCAATGTTAGGTGTCTCAATTCCAAATTTTGTTATGGGGCCAATATTAATGTTGATCTTTGCACTGTGGCTGGGCTGGTTTCCAGTTAATGGAAATGAAGGTTGGTCTTCATTGGTGTTACCTTCATTAACATTAGGAACAGCATTAGCGGCAATATTATCCAGGATGATTCGTGCTTCTCTGTTGGAAGTATTACAAGAAGATTATATTCGCTCTGCAAGAGCAAGAGGATTAAGTAAACATAAAATCTATTGGCAACATGCTTTGAGTAATGCTTTATTGCCTGTTGTGACTGTCTTGGGGTTGCAGTTTGGAGCATTGCTGGCAGGGGCGGTGATCACCGAAACTATTTTCTCCTGGCCCGGTATTGGGCAATTGCTGATTGAATCTATCCAAAAACGCGACTACCCAATCGTTCAGGCCTGTGTGTTATTAATCAGTGCGACTTACGTTATGGTCAATCTGGTAACAGACCTTTCTTATACCTTAATTGATCCTAGGGTCAGACTGGAATGAAACGTATCTTTTTTTTGATTCCTTTGAGTATTCTTCTGTTGTGGGTATTGCTTGCAGTCATATCACCACTTTTGTCTCTGCAAGCAGATCAAGTGATGTTGAATAATATTTTGATTAAACCATTAACGTCCAATTTCCTGGGTTACGATGATTTAGGTCGCCCGATTGCCGATCGTCTGATTATGGGCGCGCGCACATCATTGAGCGTGGCATTGATTGTGGTCAGTATTTCTCTATTTGTCGGCACCTTGCTTGGTATCGTGGGCGCCTGGATGGGTGGTATTTGGGATAAGTGTTTGGTCATGGTGATTGATCTGTTTATTGCTTTTCCGGGAATATTATTGGCAATTGCATTAGCCGGACTTATGGGTCCGGGCTTAATAAATGCAGTTTTTGCTTTATCAATAGTTAGTTGGGTTGGCTTTGCTCGTTTAGCGCGCGTTCAAACACTATCAGTAAAGAATCGCGATCATGTACTTGCCGCACTAGCACTTGGTACTGCCCAATGGCGAATACTGTTAATACATATATTGCCATTAATCACAGCGCCCTTAATTGTTGAGGCGACATTTGCGCTAGCAGGCGTAGTGATTGCTGAAGCGGGCCTGTCATTTCTTGGCTTAGGCGTTCAACCACCTGCAGCATCCTGGGGGAGTATGATACGTAATGGCACAAGCTACTTATTAATTGCGCCACATATGGTAATTGCACCCGGCATGGCGATTTTGTCTTTGGTAATATGTATTAACTTATTAGGAGATCATCTACGTGACAGATTGGATATTAAAGCTCAAACAAATCTGTATTAAATAATCATGGCAAAGAAATTGGCATTAGGACCGGTTATGTGTGATTTGCATGACAAGGTATTGTCAGCAGAGGAAAAAGAAATATTAATGCATCCCCTGGTAGGCGGTGTCATCTTATTTACCCGAAATTTTGAATCCCCCGAACAGTTGGCTGTTCTCTGTCAGACGATTCATGAATTGCGACAGCCACATTTAATCATTGCGGTAGATCATGAAGGCGGACGCGTGCAACGCTTTCGCGAAGGCTTTAGTCAGTTGCCTGCCTGTCATTTATTTTCTCAAGCCAATGATGAAAAGCGTGCTAGTCTGCTTGCTGAGGAAGCTGGATGGTTAATGGCAGCAGAATTACTTGCCGTTGGTGTGGATTTAAGTTTCGCACCGGTGCTTGATATAGGTGGACCTACCAGTGAAGTGATTGGTGATCGTGCATTTGACACTGATCCTGAAACGATTACTAAATTAGCCAGGGCCTATATGCGGGGCATGAAGCAAGCAGGCATGGCTGCAGTTGGTAAACATTTTCCAGGGCATGGTTCTGTTCGGGAAGATTCACATATTGAAATACCGAAGGATGAACGTGAATTTCAGGATATAAAGTTAAAAGATCTCATTCCCTTTGAACGAATGATACATGCAGGCTTGCCGGCACTGATGCCAGCACATGTTATCTATTCAAAAGTTGATTCTTTACCCGCGGGTTTTTCCTCACGTTGGTTAATAGAGATCCTACGTGGCGAACTAGAATTTCAAGGAACTATATTCAGTGACGATTTAAGTATGAAAGGCGCAGAAGTCATGGGTGGCTATACCGAGCGTGCAGAGGCAGCAATGGCGGCAGGCTGCGATATGGTGTTAGCGTGTAACAATCAAAATGGAGCGATTGAAATACTGGATAATGCAAATATTGAAGCAAGTGCTGTATCGCGTTCCCGACTCATTCGAATGCATGGAGATTTCAGCATCAATCTTGATGAACTGAAGTCAAGTACATTATGGAAAGAGCGAAATGCAAATGTGTTAAGCATCGATAAAGCGCCTCAGTTAAATTTAAATTATGAATAGAGTTTTTTGGATCATTTTGTTCTGTTTGCAAGCGGCAATAGCAAACGCTAATGAATTAATTTCTCCACAGTGTCGATCGTTTGTTGAAATTGAGTCTGTCGAAGAGCAAAAAGTCGTAAATAGCAATGGCATACTTTGGCAAATCGGACAGGATGGAAATACATTAGGTTATGTATTTGGCACCATACATGTTTCGGACATAGAAATAACAACCTTGCCAGAACCTGTCAGTGAGGCATTGATTGAGAGTCGACATTTTGCAATGGAGGCACTACCCGAACCGGAGGCGTTGTTATTATTTTCAAAGAAAATGTTCTTTCAGGATGAAACTCGATTGAATGATTTTGTCGATAAGGCAATTATCAATCGCATAAAAGAGATACTTGCGAATTATAATGTTAATGCCGCGATGGTTAATATAATGAAACCCTGGTCGGCGTTTCTCACCATGAATTATCCACCTGATACCGGTATGCCATTGGATTTAGTATTGCTGAACAAAGCGATGGATGTCGAGGCAGAGACTTATGGTCTGGAAACCTTACAAGAGCAAGCAGATATATTTGACTCATTGTCATTGAAAGAGCAAACAAGACTGTTGATTGATACGGTTTGTAATTATGATGCAGTTGAAGCCGATTTTATAGCGTTAAAATCTTTTTATCTGGAGCGAGATTTGGCTGGCTTGTACAATTACGTAAATCGATATTCCACTATGCATGAACCGCTATATAAGAAATTAATGCATCGCTTAATTGATAAGCGAAACAAATTGATGGTTGAACGGATGATACCATTACTGCAACAAGGTAATGCATTTATAGCTATTGGTACTATGCATCTTCCGGGAGAAAAGGGTGTATTGGCATTGCTAGAGGAACAGGGTTATCACTTATCGGCAATCTATTGACATAAACAGGTTTAGTTATGGATTTTAAACAATGGCTGGAATGGGCCAATAAATTTTTATCAAACGAACATTGGGTTCTTCAGGTTTTTATCGTTGTATTTATTACTGCGGTACTCAATTGGATATTAAGAAAGTTTCTAAGACGATTACTGGATACTTTTAAGAATACTCGTACAGCATGGGACTACGCCTTACTCCGATCGGCGCACAGGCCCATCATCATGTTTGTTTGGTTGATAGGACTCTGTTTTGCTGCGGACATTATTTATGAACAAACTGATGCAGCAATCTTTGGCGCAATTGATCCGATACGTTCGGTAGGCGTCATTGTACTGCTTGCCTGGTTTGTTGTTCGCTTTATCGCTCGCTCAGAAAGTATTATCTATGAAAGAAAGATTGATGATGACCCCAAGTTTGATCGCACAACAGCAGATGCCATTGCAAAGTTACTTCGTGTTTCAGTTATCATTACCAGTACCCTGGTGATATTACAAACATTGGGCTATAGCATATCCGGTGTATTGGCCTTTGGTGGAATAGGTGGTATCGCAGTTGGTTTTGCCGCCAGAGACATGTTGGCAAACTTTTTTGGTGGTTTGACGATATATCTTGATAGACCTTTTTCTGTGGGCGACTGGATTCGCTCGCCTGATAAAGAAATCGAAGGCGTGGTAGAAAATATTGGCTGGCGACTAACGACCATACGCACCTTTGATAAGCGTCCTCTGTACGTACCGAATGCTACATTCACCAATATAGCTGTACAAAATCCGTCTCGGATGACAAACAGAAGAATCAAGGAAACCATTGGCATTCGTTATGATGATGCGAGCAAGATGCGGGTCATTGTTGAAGAAGTAAAAGAGATGCTAGATATGCATGACGCAATTGATAATAAACAAATAGTGATGGTAAATTTTAATGAGTTTGATGCATCTTCTCTTAATTTCTTTATTTACTGCTTAACCAAAACTACTAATTGGGCTGAATACCACAAAGTTAAACAAGATGTCATGTTGAAAATCATTGATATTATCGACAGCCATGATGCAGAATGTGCATTTCCTACACGCACCTTGCATTTGCCAGACGGTGTGCAGCTCGTTGAAGACAAGCCGGAATAATTTCCAAAATTGGTTATAGTTGATTGTCGCTTGCGCGATGATCATTTGTGAGTAATCTACGCGTATGGAAATTCAATTCACTAAAATGCATGGGATTGGCAATGATTTTGTTGTCATCGATACGTTCACTCGGCCAATTTCTCTAACAATAGAACAGGTTCGCTACATCGCTAATCGCCAGTTTGGTATTGGTTGTGACCAAGTATTATTACTGGAACCAAGTGAGCAAGAATCAGTGGATGTGAAATATCGAATCTATAATGCAGATGGTGGCGAGGTCATGCAATGTGGCAACGGAGCACGTTGTGCAGCAATTTATCTTCTCGAAAAAGGCATATTGAATAGCAATACTATTACTGCTGAGACCGGTAATGGCCGTTTAATCTTGCAGGTGAATGAAGATAATTGCGTTACTGTCAATATGGGTATCCCTGAATTCGAACCGACAAAGATTCCACTGCAGGTCGAAGTGAAAGCTGATAACTACCAGATTGATGTATTGGGAGAGTCATTTGACTTTGCCGCATTGTCATTAGGTAATCCACATGCTGTTATTCAGGTTGATGATGTGGCTGCTTTCCCAGTAGCAGATGTAGGTCCTGCTATACAAGCAGCCGGGATATTTCCGGCGGGTGTGAATGTCGGATTTATGGAAATTAAGAATAAACAGGCGTTTAAGCTAAGGGTGTATGAGCGAGGCGCCGGCGAAACATTGGCATGTGGCAGTGGTGCCTGTGCGGCGATGGTTATTGCTTGCCAGCAGGGGCATTTGGAAGGGACAATAGACGCAGAGTTAAAAGGTGGGCATCTTTCATTGCAGTGGGCAGGATTAGATGAGCCGGTGCTGATGACCGGACCGGCAACAAAAGTGTTTGAGGGTAAAATAACGTTATGAGTGTACAGGAAGAAAAAAAACCTGAAGGCATCGGCATTACCGATGATATGTTGGCTGAATATCTGCAAAACCACCCTGATTTTTTTAATAAATACCCTTCATTAATTTCAGAGTTAAAAATACCGCATGAACATGCCGGTACTGTTTCCCTGGTAGAGCGACAGGTAGCCGTGCTACGCGAACAGAACCAGCAAACTAAAAAACGTCTGCATGAGTTGATCGAAATTGCACGGCAAAATGAAGAACTCGCACGCCGCATGCACAAACTGGCATTAACACTGATGGATGCAGCTGAACCTAGAGATGTCTTTAAAACAATTTATGATAATTTGAAAAAGAACTTTCACGCTGATCACGCAGTGGTCAGGTTATTCGCCGATCCAGCCTTTGTTGATAGTTTTCCGACTGATGAATTTGTCGGGGTAAATTCCCGCGAAAAATCACTTTTTAAAAGCATCATTGAAAAGCGTATGCCGTTAAGTGGTCGATTAAAACATCAGCAACAGGTATTTTTGTTTGGTGATGATGGTAACGATATCGCATCTGCTGTAATGGTACCTTTGCACGGCGATGGCTGGGGCGGTATTTTGGCTATCGGCAGTTTTGATGCGGAAAGATTTCAACCGGGTATGGGAGTAGAACTTCTCGCCAATCTGGGAGAGATACTCAGCTTTATACTTAAACCCTGGATTAATGAGAGTTAGGTCCTCGTTAAGCTGAACGATAGTGAATCATCAAGCGCAGGAACAGTTTGAAGCCTTCATCAGACACTTGCATCATCTATCACAAAATTCTATTAATGCTTACCAGCGTGATATTCACTACTTAAAAGACTTTTGCGAAGCGCAGTCTATTGCGCAATGGCAACAACTTGATGGCCGTCAATTACGTGGGTTTATCGCCTGGCGACATAGACAAGGAATTAATGGCAAATCTTTACAACGTAATCTTTCTGCTATCAGGCGGTTTTATCGTTATTTATTAAAAGAAGGAGTGGTAAAAAATAATCCTGCTGAGGGTATTACCGCACCAAAATCGCCGCGCAAATTACCTAAAGTTTTAGATGTCGATCAAACAGTGCAGCTTGTTGAGATTGATGAAGATAGTCCTTTAGCGATTCGAGACAAGGCAATACTTGAATTATTTTACTCTTCCGGTTTGCGCCTATCCGAATTAACAGGCTTAGATATTCAACACCTGGATATGCGTGATCGATTAATTACTGTCACAGGCAAAGGGAATAAAACCCGAACACTACCGGTTGGAAAACAGGCACTAAATGCAATAAGTGCCTGGTTAAAAATACGTAAACAATTTGCCAATAAAGACGAATCTGCCTTGTTTGTCAGTCAACGTGGCACACGCATTAGTCAGCGAACGGTTCAATCCAGATTAAAGGACTGGGCAATCAAACAGGGTTTACCCGCACATGTACATCCACATATGCTGCGACATTCATTTGCCAGTCACTTACTGGAATCAAGTGGTGATTTACGAGCGATCCAGGAATTACTTGGCCATGCAGATATTAGTACCACGCAGGTCTATACGCATCTGGATTATCAGCATTTAGCTCAGGTATATGACAAAGCACACCCTCGAGCCCGGAAAAAGCCTGATTAGTCCCACCCTGTACATTTAATAATAATGTCAGGATTAGCTTAAGTCCTCTCGCCGGCTCAGGTACAATTCGCTTCCTGCAATCAATCACATAGCTCAGGAGACAGGTTTTGGAACAATTTCGAGGCACCACAATATTGTCAGTACGACGAGATGAAAGCGTTGTCATCGGTGGTGATGGACAAGTCTCTTTGGGGGATACAGTCATGAAAGGTAATGCGCGCAAAGTTCGTCGTTTGTATAACGAACAGATACTCGCGGGATTTGCAGGCGGTACGGCCGATGCATTTACTCTTTTTGAGCGCTTCGAATCAAAATTACAAAAGCATTCCGGTCATCTGATGCGCTCAGCGGTTGAATTAGCAAAAGATTGGCGAACCGATCGCATGCTGCGACGATTGGAGGCTATGTTATGTGTTGCAGACAAAACGACCTCATTGGTTATCTCCGGTAATGGTGATGTGATAGAACCGGAGGACGATATTATGGCGATAGGCTCAGGTAGTCAGTATGCAAAGTCTGCAGCATTGGCACTGTTGCAAAATACAGATTTATCCGCCAGAGAGATTGTCGAAAAAGGACTCGCTATCGCCGCAGACATTTGTATTTATACCAATGCCAATTTGACGATAGAGGAACTCTAGTTCTCCTGATTGTTGTATCGCTGATCCATTTATTCTTAATTAATTATTATTTATGACGACATTAACTCCACAAGCAATTGTTACGGAACTCAATAAACATATCATTGGCCAGGATGCCGCCAAGCGAGCAGTTGCCATCGCCTTGCGTAATCGTTGGCGACGGTCGCAAGTTGATGCAATGGTGCGTAATGAAATTACACCTAAAAATATTCTAATGATCGGACCAACCGGCGTTGGTAAAACCGAGATTGCTCGTCGCCTTGCTAAATTGGCGCAAGCCCCATTTATAAAAATTGAAGCAACTAAATTTACCGAAGTCGGTTATGTTGGTCGCGATGTCGAATCTATCATTCGCGATTTGGCGGATGTGGCGATCAAACAAACTCGCGAGATCGAAACTGAAAAAGTAAGGGATAAGGCAAAAGATGCTGCAATGGAACGAGTATTGGATATTCTATTACCACCTGCGAGAGTCATGGGCGAGGGCGAAACTGATACTTCATCGATTAATTCAACCAGAACTAAATTTCGGGAAATGATCCTAGAAGGCAAGTTCGATGATAAGGAAATCGAGGTTGAATTAAATTCACCCAATATCGGTGTTGAAATAATGGCGCCACCCGGCATGGAAGAAATGACCAGTCAGTTACAAGGCATGTTTCAAAATATGAATACCGGCCGCAAGCAAAGTCGAAAACTTAAAGTTAATGACGCACTCAAACTGTTAGCTGATGAAGAAGCAGGTAAGTTAGTCAATGATGATGATATCAAGGCAATGGCAGTCGAAAATGTAGAGCAGAACGGTATTGTCTTTATAGATGAACTGGACAAGGTAACAGCACGTTCTGAAACCAGTGGACCAGATGTCTCACGCGAAGGTGTACAACGTGATCTGTTACCTTTAGTTGAAGGCAGTACGATCTCTACAAAATACGGCATGGTTAAAACCGATCACATTTTATTTATTGCATCCGGTGCGTTTCATTTAGCTAAACCATCTGATCTGATTCCTGAATTACAAGGTCGTCTTCCTATTCGCGTTGAACTTGAAGCCTTATCGACGGATGATTTTATGCGTATCCTGACAGAACCCGATGCATCATTAACAGAACAGTACTCTCTATTGATGAAAACGGAAGGCGTCGATTTAAGTTTTACTGAAGATGGTATTCGTCGCATTGCAGAGATCGCCTGGCAGGTTAATGAGGGCACAGAAAATATTGGTGCGCGTCGATTACATACTGTTATGGAAAGATTACTCGAAACCTTATCGTTTGAAGCAACTGAACGGCAGGGTGATGCTATCTCTGTCGATACCAGTTATGTAAACGAGCATCTTAATCAACTAG
>JBCCHP010000017.1:0-16399 GCA_039028675.1 Pseudomonadota bacterium
CGGATTTTGAATCCGGCGCGTCTACCAATTCCGCCACCCCGGCAAGGGAAACTAAAAGCTTAGTTTGCAATTAAACAATATAATCAAATGCGCCGGCTGATTAATTATGAATCCGTCGCGATTAAAAAAATATTAAACGTGTCTACCCGCCGCTCACGCCATCCTGGCTGCCGCGGCATTCGGGCTCCTGCCCATCATTCCGCCACCCCGGCAATGCAATATTCAGGCGAGCAAGTATAGGGAAACTCGCGACAGCGTCAAATTTCATCAGCATAATTTAAGTAATATTTCTGTTACGATTGCGCGCCATGCAGACCAGAGATTTCTATTACACATTGCCAGAAGAGTTAATTGCTCAGCATCCCACAAAAGATCGCGATGGCAGCCGCCTATTATATTTAGCGGCAAATGGTCAGATATCTGATAAGGCCTTTATCGACTTAACAGAATATTTTAAACCTAATGATTTACTCGTTTTTAATAACACGCGGGTGATACCAGCAAGAATCTATGGAACAAAAACGACCGGCGGAAAGGTCGAGATCATGCTGGAGCGAATACTGCCTGATGATACTGTTATCGCACAATTAAAAGTCAGTAAAACACCTAAACCAGGCACTTTTATAAATATTGAGGATAATCCTGAATTTAAAGTATTGGAAAAACAAGATGATATGTTTCTTCTAAAATACATAGGTAATTGTGCATTCACCGACTTTATTGAAAAACACGGACATATTCCGCTACCGCCTTACATTACACGTGGTGATGAAAAACACGATGTTGAGCGTTATCAAACCGTTTACTCAAAAGTCCCGGGTGCAGTAGCTGCACCTACTGCCGGATTACATTTTACCAACTCAATAATTAAAGAGCTTGAGGCAAAGAATGTTAAAAAAACCTTTCTTACATTGCATGTTGGTGCGGGTACATTCCAGCCAGTCAGGACAACCGATTTAACACAACATAAAATGCATAATGAATTTATGGTGCTGGATCAGGCTAGTGTTGATTTGATCAATCAGACCAAGGCCAAAGGCGGGCGTATTATTGCTGTTGGTACAACCGTTGTGCGCAGTCTTGAGACCGCAGCTAAGTCCGGTGATTTAATACCTTATACAGGCGACACAGATATTTTTATTTATCCTGGTTTTAATTTTAATGTTGTTGATATGTTGTTGACTAATTTTCACTTACCAGAATCGACATTATTAATGTTAGTGTCTGCATTTGCCGGCAAAGAAAATATTATGCATGCATATCAACATGCCGTTAAGCAACGTTATCGTTTTTTCAGTTATGGCGATGCAATGTTATTAGAGAAAAATACCTGATGCAGTTCGAAATTTATCATACCGATCAGCAATCTCGTCACGGTGTCATTAGTGTCGAAAGAGGTAAAGTTCGAACCCCTGCATTTATGCCAGTCGGGACGTATGGCACGGTAAAGGGTATGACACCTGAAGAGTTGATAGATATCGGTGCAGATATCATTCTGGGCAACACCTTTCATTTAATGTTACGACCGGGCACAGAAGTCATACAAGCAGCCGGTGGACTACATAATTTTATGCATTGGCAAAAACCTATCTTGACTGACTCTGGCGGCTTTCAGGTGTTTAGTCTGGCGGAATCAAGAAAAATAACCGAAGAGGGCGCCCACTTTCAATCACCAGTAGATGGCTCGAAGGTATTCCTGGGACCGGAAGAGGCAATTGCTATTCAACATACATTGGGTGCGAATATCGTCATGATATTTGATGAATGCACGCCTTATCCGGCAACTGAAGAACAGGCACGAACTTCAATGGAGTTGTCATTACGCTGGGCGAAACGATCGAAAGAGGCACATGGTGATAATGAAAATGCATTGTTTGGCATTGTCCAGGGTGGCATGTATCCGCATTTACGCAAAGAATCATTAGAAGGCTTAATGGATATTGGATTTGATGGTTATGCTATTGGCGGTTTATCAGTAGGTGAACCTATTGAAATTATGATGCATGTATTGGATGAATTGGTGCCTGATATGCCGAAAGATAAACCTAGATATTTAATGGGTGTGGGTACACCAGAAAATATCGTGGAATGTGTCCGGCGCGGGATCGATATGTTTGATTGTGTAATGCCCACGCGCAATGCCCGTAACGGGCACCTGTTTACGCAATACGGTGATATTCGTATTCGCAATGCGATTCACCGCCACAGCCATATCTCATTAGACGAAGACTGTGATTCTTATACCTGTCAGCATTACACGAGAGCATATTTGCATCATCTGAACAAAACTAATGAAATACTGGGCGCCAGACTCAACACCATCCATAACTTGTATTATTACCAGGAACTGATGCAGGGGCTTCGAGACGCGATTGAGATGGACAATTTGGACGCTTTTATCAGTGATTTTTACGCAAAACGTGAGAAAAACGGGCTGTCTGTGTCATAATACGCCGCTTTTTTAAATCGGGAAAAACCAATGTTGGATTTTTTTGTCAATAATGCGTGGGCAAATCAGGCTCAACCTCAGGGTGCCGGCATCATCAATATTTTTATGCTGGTATTTTTATTTGCCATTTTCTATTTCATGCTAATTCGTCCGCAATTGAAACAGGCCAAGGAACACAAGCAGTTGGTTGCCGGGCTTGGGAAAGGTGACGAAGTGGTGACATCTGGCGGCGTATTAGGAAAGATTAAAGAAGTCGGCGACAATTTTGTATTACTGGAAATCGCAAAAGAGATTGAAATAAAAATTCAAAAACAATCAGTCTCAAATGTCCTGCCAAAGGGCACAATAAAAACAATGTAATTAATTAAGAATAGTTTAAATTTTAAGAGTAGTTTAAATCATGAATCGTTATTCCATTTGGAAATATATCCTTATTCTCATATTGATTGTCGTTGGGGCTATCTATGCCTTACCAAATCTTTATGGCAAAAGCCCGGCTTTGCAGATTTCTGCTTCGCGTGGCGGAGAAATTAGTGAGCTTACTGAATTTGAAGTCACTGCAGCACTGGATGAAGCAGGTATTAGCTATGAATCAACTGAAGTCACGCCAGATAATTTAACGATTCGTTTTAATAATGAAGAAAATCAACTGAAAGCTCAGTCTGTCGTAAAAGACTCATTGGGTCGCAGTTATGTCGTCGCATTGAACCTTGCACCGGCGACGCCTGATTGGCTACAAGAACTTAATGCCGAACCTATGTTTCTTGGTCTTGATCTTCGTGGAGGCGTGCATTTTCTTATGGAAGTAGATATGGATGCTGCCATTCAAAAAGCGGAAGAGCGTTACATATCAGATTTAAGAAGCGATCTTAGAGAAAATAAGATTCGATATAAAACGATTACACAATATCAAGAAGGCGGTTTACTTATTCGTTTTCAAAATGCTGCTCAATTGCAACAGGGCGAACAATTAATAAGCGATAACTTCGAAGATCTTGAAGTATCAGAACTGAATAACGAACCAGATGAAATACAGTTAATCGCATCTATGCGAGAAGAGGTATTACTGGAAACCAAACGATTAGCGCTGCAACAAAATATTACCACCCTAAGAAAGCGTGTTAATGAATTAGGTGTTGCAGAACCAGTAATTCAACAACAAGGCTTAAGCCGTGTTGTCGTGCAATTACCTGGCGTACAGGATACAGCTCGTGCGAAAGAGATTTTAGGTGCGACGGCAACGCTTGAATTTCGCTTGGTTGATGAAAAGAACAGCCCGCAGGATGCAATAAACGGCAGAGTACCAGCCGGCTCCAAATTATATTATCAACGAAGTGGCCAACCTATTTTATTACAGAAACAAGTCATCTTGACAGGAGACTCAATCATTAATGCTGCATCTGGTTTCGATTCTCAGGATGGCAGTCCAAATGTCAGTATTACGTTGGATGGTAAAGGCGCGAAGCGCATGAGTCATGGCACCAAGGATAATGTAGGTAAACGTCTTGCGGTTGTCTTTATTGAAAACAAAGTGGAGTTCAAGGAAGAGAATGGTGAGATTATTGAAAAAAAGGAAACCATTGAAGAGGTAATCAATGCTGCCACCATTCGCGAGCAACTCGGCAAACGGTTTCAAATTACAGGTCTTGAGTCGACCAATGAATCGCGCAATCTTGCCTTACTATTAAGAGCTGGCGCATTAGCTGCACCCATTTATATTATTGAAGAACGCACTGTTGGTCCTAGCCTCGGTCAGGACAATATCGAGCAGGGTTTTCAGTCCGTGGTTATCGGTTTCATATTAGTGTTGGTATTTATGGCGGTGTATTACAGAGTATTTGGTTTGGTTGCAAATGTTGCACTCGCGTTAAATCTGGTCTTAATTGTTGCTTTGTTATCAATGTTACAAGCTACATTAACCTTACCTGGTATTGCCGGCATTGTTTTAACCGTTGGTATGGCCGTAGATGCAAACGTTTTGATCTTTGAGCGTATTCGTGAAGAAATTCGCAACGGTAACTCACCTCAGGCAAGTATTCATTCAGGATATGAGAAGGCATTTTCAACCATTGCCGATGCCAATATCACAACTCTGATCGCAGCATTGGTGTTATTTAGTTTTGGTACCGGACCTATCAAGGGGTTTGCAGTGACACTATCACTAGGCATTATTTCCTCAATGTTTACCTCAATCATGGTTTCAAGAGCAATTGTAAATTTAATCTATGGCGGTCGACGCCTGGAAAAACTTTCGATATAGATGACAGAATAAATTAACAGGATTATCCGCATGCTGAATACACGTTTTAATTTTGATTTCATGGGTAAGCGTAAAATTACCTCATTGATATCAGGCGCTCTAATCATCATCTCGATTGCTGCACTTTCTGTGCAAGGACTAAATCTTGGGATTGATTTTACTGGTGGAACGCTGGTTGAAATCGGCTATGAAAAAGCGGCTGATCTTGATCAAATCAGGCAATCGTTGCAGGCATCAGATTTTGATGGTGCAATCGTGCAGTATTTTGGTAGTGCAAATGATGTATTAATTCGCATCCCGCCGCGTGAAGGTTTAAATAGTGCTGATGTCAGTAACGAAGTATTAAATTTACTTGGCAATCAAGCCGAGATGCGCCGCGTAGAATTCGTTGGGCCGCAGGTAGGTGAAGAGCTAAAAAATGATGGTGGTTTAGCCATGCTCTACGCTTTATTCGGTATATTTATCTATGTCGCCTTACGATTTCAACGACGTTTTTCTGTTGGTGCAATTGCTGCACTGGTACATGATGTTGTCATTACATTAGGTTTCTTTGCTATCACACAAATGGATTTCGATTTATCTGTGTTGGCTGCAGTGTTAGCGGTGATTGGCTACTCTTTAAATGACACGATCGTAGTATTTGATAGAGTGCGTGAAAATTTTAAAAAGTTACGTGATGCAACGCCGGTAGAAGTATTTAATGGCTCAATCAATCAAATGTTAAGTAGAACATTAATCACTTCATTGACCACAATGTTGGTATTATTTTCACTGTTTATTTTTGGCGGCGAGATTATTCATAGCTTTGCAACCGCATTAATCATCGGTGTCTTGATCGGAACCTATTCGTCAATTTATGTAGCCAGCCCGGTCACATTGGCATTGGGTATAAGCAAAGAAGACTTAATGCCAGTTGAAAAAGAAGGCGCTGAAGTCGACTCTATGCCTTAGCAGTGGCTGACTCGCTAAAGATTGTTGCTGATCAACAGATCACGCTGGCAACTGAAGCGTTTTCATCTTTTGGTGATGTATCACTGGTTAATGGCAGGCACCTCTCACAAGCTGACATCATTGATGCTGATGTTTTATTGGTACGCTCTGTTACCAGTGTGAATCAAACACTACTTGCGAATTCAAAAATTAAATTTGTTGGTTCTGCAACATCAGGGACCGATCATATTGATACGAATTATCTAGCTAATCAAAAGATTGAATTTCACTACGCACCAGGATCAAATGCTCGTTCTGTTGCTGAATATGTTCTATCTGCATTACTCTCATTCACCAATCAGTTCGATTTTTCATTAAAAGATAAAACTATCGGAATTATCGGCGTAGGCAATGTTGGCTCATCTGTTCATAGCATAATGCGAACGCTGGGTTTGAAGTGTTTATTAAATGACCCTCCTCGTGCCAATTCTGAATCAGATTTCCCAAATACTGATCTAGATGAATTATGTAATCGATCAGATATTGTCACTGTACATACTCCATTAATAGAAGCTGGCTCCTATAAGACCAGAGACTTAATCGATAAAAATTTATTGAATTTTTGTCATGAAGACGTGGTGATTATCAATACTTCGAGAGGGGCAATAATAAATGAGAGTGATTTATTGTCGTTTAAACAGTCCAACCCCTACTCGAAATTAATATTGGATGTCTGGCAAAATGAACCTGATATCAATCTGGATTTGTTAAAGCTAGCTGAAATTGCTACACCACATATCGCTGGCTATAGTTTTGAAGGAAAACTAAAGGCTACTCAACAATTACAAAAAGCCTTGTCCAAATGGTCTGGCATCAACGTAAATCCGATATCAAATACCAATGTGATTAATATTGAATGTGAAAAAACATTAGAGGATGAAGTATTGTATGATGTTATTACTCAATCTTATGATGTGCACACGGACAGCATACAATTAAAAACTATTCTGGAAATACAAGATTGTGATCGTGCAGATAATTTTGATCAACTTAGAAAAAACTATCCTATTCGTCATGAGTTCGAACAAATTAGTGTAAAAATGGCAGTGGCATTACCCGTCTTGATAGAACTTGGCTACAAACAACAATGAAAAAAATACTCGGTATTCTCGTATCTGGTAGAGGCAGTAATATGCAGTCGATTATTAATGCTTGCGAGACGGGGCAGCTGGATGCCAAGGTAGGTATTGTCATCAGTAATAATGCAGAGGCACCAGCGTTATCTTTTGCCAGGGAAAAATCAATTAATACTGTTCATATGAGTAGGCTGACACATCCCGACGCTAGCGAACTGGACTTCTCCATGTTAACCACTTTACAGGAGGCAGGGGTTGAGCTGGTTATATTAGCTGGCTTCATGAAAAAAATCGGGCCGCAAACGTTACATGCCTTTAACGGCAGAATTATCAATATCCATCCATCTTTATTACCCAAATATGGTGGCAAGGGCATGTATGGATTGCATGTTCATCAGGCAGTGATCGATAATGAAGAACCCGAGACAGGCGTAACTATCCACGTCGTTGAAGATGACTATGATCAGGGTTCCATACTTGCTCAGGAAAGAGTTAATGTGACAAACAATGATGATGTAGATTCACTAGCAAAAAAAGTGCTATCAGTCGAACATCGACTGTATAAGGAAACCATACAAAAAATAATTGAAGGCAGTATTATACTGCCAAATTAAAAATAAATTAAAAGAACGCCTAATAACTTGAAGACTGTAATTCAAAAAATCTATGCCAGCCTGGTTTTGAAGAACCCGTTAGTCATAGTAATCATTATGCTTGGTATACTCGCCGGTTTTGCCTATCAAGCCAGTAATTTTAAACTTGATGCATCAGCTGACTCATTATTACTTGATGATGATAAAGATTTGAAATTATTTCGTGAATTAGCAAAACGCTATGAAGCAAGAGAGTTCTTATTTGTCACATTTAATCCCGAGGCAGGACTTTTCACGCAACAAAGTATCGATACTATCCAGCAACTACGCAATGAATTACTCGAGCTGGAATTAGTTGAATCAATTATTAGCATGATCGATGTGCCATTAGTGCGACAGACGGAAGGATCTCTGACAGAGGTGGCAGAAAATGTCAAAACTATCGAGGAAGGTAATGTCGATCTGGAGAAAGCTCGACAGGAATTAACAACCAGTCCTATTTATAAAGAACTGATTATCAGTGAAGATGGTAAAACGACAGCACTGCAAGTAAATCTTATTGATGATCCGGATTTTCGAAAACTACAAACGAGACGCAATGATCTACTTTATAAAAAGAAGGTAGAAGGTTTATCAGTTGATGAAAAACAGGAGTTAGCAGTAATTTTAGAAAGCTATGGCGCGCTTAAAGAAAATAATGATCGACTAAATAATGAAAACATTTCTGCCATTCGAAATATCATAAAAAAATATCAGGACTATGGCACTGTCTATCTGGGTGGCGTGCCAATGATTGCAGATGACATGATCACCTTTATTAAAAATGACTTAATCGTTTTTGGTGTAGGCGTATTTTTATTTCTGGTGGGTATGTTGACGATTATCTTTCGACAAATACGCTGGGTTATGCTGCCGTTAATTAGTTGTTTCTATGCCGGGTTGTTGATGATCGGTTTGTTAGGACTGGTGGGATGGCATGTCACAGTGATTTCTTCGAACTTTATTTCATTGATGCTTATTATCACAATGTCGATGAATATTCATTTGATAGTACGCTATCGACAACTAAGAAATGACTTCCCCGATTTAACACAATATGAACTCGTCAGTCGTACGACGAGAAAAATGGTATGGCCTTGTTTATATACTGCACTCACAACCATCATGGCATTTAGTTCTCTAGTGGTGAGTGGTATCAAGCCAGTCATTGATTTTGGCTGGATGATGACGATTGGTCTAATTGTCACATTCCTCACGTCATTTATTTTATTTCCATCACTACTCATGTTGTTACAACGTGGAAGTGAAACCATGAGTCCGCGCGATGAATTTCAATTTACGCCTAAGCTTGCAAAGCTGACCGAGCGATTTGGTAATGGTGTTTTGTTAATAACATTGATTCTGGCAGTAATCAGCTTTTATGGAATTAGCAAACTCGAAGTTGAAAACAGTTTTATTAATTATTTCAGTGAAGATACAGAGATCTATAAGGGGCTGCGTCTAATCGATGAAGAATTGGGTGGCACAACGCCGTTGAATATACTGCTGACACTAGAAGAACCGGAATCTGACTTTGTACCTGCAGAATCAGGCGATGAATTGGATGACTTGTTTGGTTCTTTTGAAGAAGAGGATAAAGCAGACTCCTGGTTTACTCCTGATCGCATTGACCGTATCAAGGAAGTTCATGATTACCTGGAATCAATTCCTGCGATAGGTAAAGTCTTATCACTCGCATCAATCATTCGGGTAGGCGAGCAAATTAATGAAGGTCCGTTTGATGCTTTTGAGCTGGCTATAGTCAGTAAGCGGATGCCGGAAGAATTGCGCGATGCGATGATAATACCTTACGTCGATGAGGAACGAAATGAAGCAAGAATTAGTATACGTATTCTTGATTCATTAAAAGATCTTAGACGCAAAGAATTACTTGAAAACATTGAGACGCAGATAAAGCAGCGCTTTGGTTATTCCGATGATGAAGTCGTTATATCTGGGGTCATGGTGCTTTACAATAATATGCTACAAAGTTTGTTCAAATCGCAGATTCTCACATTAGGTGTGGTAATGGCGGGTATTGCCATCATGTTGATGGTGTTATTTCGATCAGTGGTACTCGCGATCATCGGGATTATCCCGAACATTCTTGCAGCATCGATTATCCTGGGATTAATGGGACTGTTACGCATTCCGCTGGATATGATGACGATAACAATCTCGGCAATTACAATCGGAATTGCAGTGGATAATAGTATTCATTATATATACCGTTTCAGGGAAGAGTTTCCTAAAACGAATGATTATTTGAAAACCATGCATTACTGTCATGCGAATATTGGAAAGGCAGTTTTTTATACTGCGATTACAATTATTGTCGGTTTCTCTATTCTGGTGTTATCAAACTTTATTCCCAGTATATATTTTGGCCTGTTAACCGCATTAGCCATGTTTATTGCCCTGTTTGCCGCACTGACTTTGTTACCGAAATTAATATTAATTGCCAAGCCGTTTTCATAAAATTCATTATTTACATATACTTATCTTTTAATCTTATATAAATGTTTCAATGTAAGATTGATTATGTATTATCAGTCACAGTTTCAGGGCTTTCTCTAAACCAACTTTATTATTACAATTAAAATGCACTAGGATTTGACGGTAATTCCCGCCAGAACGATAAGATAAAATCTCATCAGGCTGAACCACCCAGTCAATATCCGTGTCTACTTAGTAACCGATACCGGGGTATAACAATGATTAGCAGAGCGATAAAAATAGGGTTTCTTTTCTTTACTTTGATTGGCGCAAATCAAGCTTACGCGGCAATGTCCGCCGAAGAGGTAGTTGAGAAAACAGCCAGTGGTGTAATCGAACGAATAAAGCAGGAAAAAGACTCATTAAAAACGGATCCGGATAAGCTCTATGCGTTAATTGATGAGTTAGTGATACCTAGTTTTGATTTTATATTGATGTCACGATGGGTGCTTGGCGAGAGCTGGAAATCTGCTTCAGATGAACAACGTACTCAATTTGTAGAAGAATTTAAAACCTTATTGGTTAATACCTATGCCAAGGCCTTATTGGAGTATTCCAATCAGGAAGTTAAGTTTTATCCGGCAGAACCAACTAGCAAACCCAACCTTGCCGTTGTCAGAACTGAACTGACCAGTGATGGCGCAACTGCATTTCCGGTTACCTACCGCATGTTCAATAAAAATGAGCAGTGGAAAGTCATTGATGTTTCTGTTGATGGTGTGAGTCTGGTAAAGACTTATCAGGGTTCGTTTGCGACACAAATCAAGAAGTCAGGATTTGACTCCCTGTTGCAACAGCTTGCTGATAAAAATGCCAAACTTGAAACTAATTTGAAAGCGGGTAGCTGATCGACAATAACCATTAAATTCCAGATAACAACCGGGCTTAGCCCGGTTGTTTTCGTTTATAAACCAACTAATTTCTATTTATCAGAAGTTAGTATCTTTTTGCTCACATAAGGTATGATTCGTTCGCTGTGATGGATCCACTAACAATTCAAGAACTCATTGAGACAGGCTTACCCGGGGCGACCGCTATCGTTGAAGGAGATGATGGCACTCATTTTCAGGCTATCATTGTCAGTGAGGAATTTTCGGGTAAATCGATGCTACAACAACATCAGTTGGTCTATAAGGCATTAGGACAAAGTATGGGAACTGATATCCATGCATTATCGATGCAAACCCTCACCCCGGAAGAATGGCAGGCCAGGCAGTCTTAATTTGGTCAATGTCACTTAATGAATAAATTAATCATTCATGGCGGTTTGCCACTATCTGGCGAAATTGCCATATCGGGTGCAAAGAATGCGGCATTACCTATCCTCTCCGCCACACTACTGACAGATAAGCCAATTGTGATTGGCAATGTCCCGCATCTGCATGACATCACTACCACCATTGAGTTGTTGGGTCTTATGGGCACTCAGGTAACCGTTGATGAGCGCATGAAGATCGAAATTGATAATAGTGCTATCAATAATTACTTTGCGCCTTATGAATTAGTAAAAACAATGCGTGCTTCAATACTTGTCTTAGGTCCATTACTGGCGCGTTATGGTAAGGCGGATGTGTCGTTACCGGGTGGTTGTGCGATTGGTTCTCGCCCGGTTAATTTACATATTCAAGGGTTGGCTGCGATGGGTGCGGATATTGTTGTCGAAGGCGGGTATATTCGCGCGACAGCAGATCGCCTGAAGGGCACACATTTATCGATGGATATTGTCACTGTCACCGGGACGGAAAATCTCATGATGGCAGCGACGCTGGCTGATGGCGTGACAGTGATAGAAAACGCGGCCCGCGAACCGGAAGTCAGTGACCTGGCAAATTTTCTCAATACGATGGGCGCAAAAATTTCTGGCGCTGGCACTGATCGAATCGAAATTGAAGGCGTGGAAGAACTTCAGGGCACTACTTATGAAATTCTTCCTGATCGAATTGAAACGGGCACCTATCTGGTTGCTGCTGCAATGACTGGCGGTCAAATCAAATTAAAGCAAACACGACCTGAACTACTTGAATCAGTATTGGCAAAATTGACAGAGGCAGG
Organism: Pseudomonadota bacterium; assembly: GCA_039028675.1. Taxonomy (GTDB): domain Bacteria; phylum Pseudomonadota; class Gammaproteobacteria; order Eutrophobiales; family Eutrophobiaceae; genus JANQNX01. The sequence goes on from JBCCHP010000017.1 coordinate 11,956, forward strand.
CGCAATACTGGACGTCACAGAAAATACAATTGAATTGAAGATGGAAGGCAAACAACCTAAAGCGGTTGATATTCATACATCACCTTATCCGGGTTTTCCAACGGACATGCAGGCGCAATTTACCGCTATGAACTGCGTCGCTGATGGTTCTGCCACTATTACTGAATCAGTGTTTGAAAATCGATTTATGCATGTGCATGAACTACAACGAATGGGCGCAAGATTAAAACTGGAAGGCAACACGACAATTACAAAAGGTGTAAAAAGATTAGCTTGTGCGCCAGTGATGGCAACAGATTTAAGGGCGTCGGCAAGTCTAGTGCTGGCGGGACTGGTTGCGGAAGGCGAGACAATTGTTGACCGTATTTATCATATTGATCGCGGCTATGAAACGATAGAAGAAAAGTTATCTCAATTGGGTGCAGAGATACGCCGTATTCCTGATTGATCTGAGTAAAAGCAGACGTTTACCGCAAATTTAGGCAAGGATTTTTTTAATCTCTGTCATTTCTATTGTATGCTGTGCGCCATTTTTACGCGCATCGACCAAAATAATGTCAGATAAACTCACAATAGCTGTTTCTAAAGGACGCATCTTTGAAGAGGCCATGCCGCTTCTGGAAAAGGTAGGTATTGTTCCGCAAGACGATCCGGAAACATCCAGGAAATTAGTCCTGGAAACGAATCAGTCAAATGTAAATATACTAGTTATTCGTGCTACCGATGTTCCCACCTACGTCGAACGCGGTGCTGCTGAAATGGGTATCGCAGGTAAAGACGTGTTGATGGAATACGATGGCAATGGTTTATACGAACCATTGGATTTGGGTATCGCCAGTTGTCGTATGATGCTAGCAGGTTTAAAAGATGCCAAACCCATTTCTGATCGCCCCCGTGTAGCAACTAAATATACCAACATCACGAAAGACTTTTTTGCTACCAAGGGACAACAAGTCGAGATCATCAAATTGTATGGCTCGATGGAACTCGGCCCGGTATTAGGCTTATCAGATTGGATCGTAGATCTGGTAGATACTGGAAATACGCTGAAGGCGAATGGCTTGGTTACACTGGAACATATCGCCGATATTACTTCGCGTCTTGTTGTGAATAAAGCGGCAATGAAAATGAAAAGTCATTTAATTAAACCTATTCTGGCTCAACTTGAAGAGTTGATGAGTGATTCATGATGTTGAAGTATTTTGATTCCAGTCAGTCATCTTTTACTGAGGATTTACAAAGCTTGTTATCTGCTACCGATGAGCCAGATGAACAAGTTGTTAATACGGTACAAGAAATTATTCGCGCCGTGCGTAATAAAGGTGATGAGGCATTACTTGAATATACAAATAAGTTTGATCGAAGACAGGCGTCTTTGAATCAGCTACAAATTTCTGCCCAGGAATTAGATGCAGCGCTCAACCGAATTCCTGATGAAGTCAAACAAAGTCTGGAACATGCGGCTGTTCGAATACGTGATTTTCATGAAAGACAAAAACAATCTACCTGGACGTATGAAGACAGTGAAGGTAACACGCTAGGTCAAAAGGTCACGCCATTGGATCGCGTCGGTGTTTATGTACCGGGTGGTAAGGCAGCGTATCCGTCATCGGTATTAATGAATATTATCCCGGCACAGGTTGCTGGCGTAAAAGAGATTATTATGGTTGTGCCAACACCTGATGACGAAAAAAATGATCTTGTATTAGCGGCGGCATCGATTGCTGGCGCGACAAGTGTATTTTCGATCGGGGGTGCACAGGCAGTTGCTGCATTAGCTTACGGCACAAGCATGGTTCCAAGAGTCGACAAGATTGTTGGTCCTGGAAACATTTTTGTCGCGACAGCAAAGCGTCAGGTATTTGGTACGGTAGGGATTGATATGATAGCCGGCCCATCAGAAGTGGTGATTGTGTCAGACAGTAATGCCAATCCTGACTGGGTAGCAATGGACATGTTTGCGCAAGCTGAACATGATGAAGAGGCGAGCGCAATGTTAATTTGTCCTGACAGTGAATTTATCAAACAGGTTGAACAGAGTATTCAAACACTGCTACCCGAAATGGAGCGCGCTGAAATAATTGAAAAATCACTCTCGAAAAATGGCGCCTTTATTAAAGTAAAAGATTTGGATGAGGCAGCAACCGTAGTAAATCAAATCGCGCCCGAACACCTTGAATTATCAGTAGCCGATCCAGAATCATTATTACCCATGATAAGACATGCTGGCGCAATTTTTATGGGTAACTACTCTGCAGAATCGCTGGGTGATTACTGTGCTGGGCCAAATCATGTGTTACCTACGGCTAGAACTGCGCGTTTCTCTTCGCCCTTGGGCGTGTATGACTTTCAAAAACAATCATCATTGATCATGTTTAACCCTGACTCTGTTTCCGAGATAGCCGATACCGCATCCAAATTGGCAAGGGGTGAAGGTCTCACCGCACACGCGCGTTCGGCAGAATATCGGCGCGACGCTGAATAAGTTTTATGTCTGATAACGAAATCAATCGGCATTTCAAAACTGCTGTGTTAAATAGCCATGCTTATCACGTACCCGACTCCACTGGTTTGATCAAACTGGATGCCATGGAGAACCCTTATCAGTTAACTGATGATTTCAAACAGCAATGGCAGTCTGAATTGGTTAATGCTGAATTGAATCGCTATCCCGATGCTGACATGAGTTCGATGCGTGAGACGATAAAGCAATCCTTCTCTGTTTCAGCTGATTGTGGTTTGATATTTGGTAACGGCTCCGATGAATTAATCCAGATAGTGTTAATGGCAATTAACCGCGGTTCTGTCATGTCACCCGCGCCCAGCTTTGTGATGTATCAACATCTGGCGACACTATTGGAGCATGAATTTATTGCCGTACCGTTAACAGATGATTTCTCTCTCGATCTACCCGAGCTTCTGGAAAAGATAGAAACAATTCAACCATCAATCATATTTTTAGCCTGGCCAAATAATCCTACAGGTGTCGCTTACAAAAAATCTGATATAGAACAAATCATAAAAAAGAGCACTGGGCTGGTAATTGTTGATGAGGCGTATCACGCATTTGCAAATGAAACCATGCTGAACGACATAAAACATTATCCTAACTTATTAGTCATGCGAACCTTATCAAAACTGGGTTTGGCTGGACTAAGGCTTGGATTTCTCGTCGGACAAACTGACATAATTGAACAACTGGAAAAAGTACGTATGCCCTACAATGTTGGTACATTGAATCAATTAAGTGTCAGTTTCATCTGTCGACATATCGAAGTATTAACAACACAAACTGAAAAGATTAAGCAAGACAGGGCGGTACTCTTTCAACAATTAAGTGAAATGGATGCAATTCATCCCATTCCTTCTGCTACGAATTTTATTTTGTTTAAGGTAAGTGGATTATCTGCTGATCATGTACATCAGCAATTGATAGAAAATAAAATACTCATAAAAAATTTGAGTAAGGCTCATCCTTCGTTGACTGATTGTTTACGTGTCACAGTAGGCACTGAAGAAGAAAACACGATGTTTATTAATGCATTAAAATTAATATTCAATCATGCCTAAGGTATTCGGTTCACCGGTCTTTTTTGTATCTTAGTAAACAATTCAAATTTTTCCCATCCTCTGAGAATATCAAGTTGCACTTTATTACCTGGTTGCAACGATAAGACTGTTTCGATCGCCTTATCAGGTGAATTCGTTTGAATATTTTCGATCCCTAATAAAATATCACCCGGCACCAATCCGGCGAGGTCGGCGGGACTATTGCGTATGACAGCGGTAACCAGTACGCCACCATTCTCAAGTCCTGCCGCATCTACGACGTTGGGATCAAGTGTTTGCACCTCGACCCCTAACCAGCCTCGAATGACTTCGCCATTCTCGATAATCTCACGCATGATCACCATGGCTTTGTTAATGGGTGTCGCCAAACCGATCCCTTCCGATCCCCCAGTGCTGGAAATAATAGCGGTATTGATTCCCACCAATTCACCTTCAGCATTGATCAATGCGCCGCCAGAGTTACCAATATTAATATCGGCATCTGTCTGTATGAAATCATCAAAGTAAGACAAGCCACGTCGTTTTCGACTCGTCGCACTGACAATGCCTTGCGTCACAGTTTGTCCAAAGTTGTAAGGATTACCGATCGCCAGTACGACATCCCCGACATTTAACTCAGCAGAGTTGCCAATTGGTATATCAGGCAAATTGGGTAAATCGATTTTTAATATTGCAAGGTCTGTGTCTGCATCCTGACCGATGATTCCTGCAGGGACTTGTCGTCCATCATTCAAGGTGGCATAAATATCATTACTATCTTTGATGACATGTGCATTGGTCAAAATGAAGCCCTGTTTATTCATAATCACGCCGGAACCAATTGCGTTGTTTTCCCGGCGTTGTTGGGTGGTAGAAGGCAAACCAAAAAATCGAC
>JBCCHP010000018.1:0-15348 GCA_039028675.1 Pseudomonadota bacterium
AAAAAACATCTCTACGATTTCTTTGGCTTCACGTTTATTTAGCCCCAGTTCTTCGTAAAGTTTCTCAGCCATATCAGCCTTAGTTAAAGCTGTCATATTATTCTCTCAGTTTTGCACCGAATTTATTATTCAGGCCAGCAAGTACCGTGTCCATGATGGCCTCCACTTCTTCATCCTTAAGAGTGCTAGATGTTGCCTGAAAGGTCAAGCCCAATGCAAGACTTTTTTTCCCTTTTTCAATACCTTCGCCATGATATACGTCAAACAACTCTAGGTTGATAAGCAAATTAGTTGCCGATTCCTGAATCTGCATCAATACATCTTTCAATTGAATATCGTCGTCAATCACAACCGCAATATCGCGATTGATGAGTGGGAAACGCGAAATTGGCTGATAGCGAATTTCTTTTTGAGAAAGAATATTTTCCATATATATTTCAAATAGATAAACACTATTTGCGATGTTGATTTGCTTCCCAACCTGAGGATGTAATTGGCCAAACAACGCAATTTCATGACCGCGATATTTAACTGAAACACACTGCCCTGGGTGCAGAATCGGATGATTACCCTTTGCATAATCCAGGTCTTTTGCAAAGAAATTAGTCGCCAGTAAACATTCAACATCCTTTTTTATATCATATAAATCACATGAGGAGTTATTTATATCCCATTGTTTTTTATATTTATTACCATAAATACATCCAGCAAGCATCGTACTTTGCTTTAAATCTTTCATGCCTTGAAACACAAGCCCTGTCTCAAATAATCTGATGCGATTTTGCTGTCTTTTTAAATTGTATTGCAACGTTGTAATCAATCCCGGCCATAGACTTGTACGCATCTCAGCCAAGTCAGGTGATATAGGATTAGCAAGAAACATTGTTTCTTCTTTGCTTTTCAATAACTTATTTAGTTCGGGGTCAATAAAACTATAACTGATAATTTCCTGATATTCCCTGTTGACCAACGTGGATCGTATACGCTCTTTGAGATTTTGCTCTTGATCCAATTGCTTCATGCTCAATCTGGAAAGCGGCGCAACGGGCTTCACTTCGTTATAACCATGAATTCTGATTAACTCTTCAATTAGATCAGCTTCGATTTTTATATCGAATCTATGTGAAGGAGCTTTTGTAACCCATTGATTTTTATTTTTATTATGCTCGATTTCAAGATTATCTAGTACCTCTTCAATAAAACATTCCGACAATTCTTCGCCAAGTAAGTCAGTAACCCGCTTTTTTCTCAAAATCACTTCTGGATTACTTGGTAACCCAGCTTCAAATCGTTGCTCGGTGACTGGACCTGGATTTCCTCCGCAGTACTCAATAATTAATGCAGTTGCGCGTTCTAATGCCTGAGTCTGTATTTGAGGATCAACACCGCGTTCAAATCGATGCGAAGAATCAGTGTGTAAACCATATTGCCTGGCCTTACCTATAATTGCTTCCGGCAGGAAAAATGCGCTTTCCAGAAATATAGTGTTGCTATCTTCCAGTACGGCACTGTCTTGCCCGCCCATGATGCCCGCCATCGCTATCGGGCCCGATTCATCTGCAATCAATAAGGTGTCTGCTTGCAACTGTTGATGGCTTTCATCTAGCAGTTGTATCTCTTCGCCCTCAGTTGCGTATCGTATTGCTATGTCGCCGTTAAGTTTATCCTGGTCAAATGCATGCATAGGTTGACCCAATTCCAACATCACATAATTGGTGATATCAACAATAATATTGATGTCACGAACACCAGAACGACGCAGTCGTTCTTTTAACCATAATGGTGTTGCAACACTCGCATCTATACTTTCTATTACTCGTCCACAATAACGTGCACAAGCATCATCAGCCTCTAAGCGTACATTTCTAATCTGACTTGACGTCGACTGTATCGCATCAATTTCAATTTGTTTAAAGTTGAGTTGTTTGAGTACTGCTACTTCGCGAGCAATGCCTTTAATACTGAGGCAATCACCCCGATTAGGCGTGAGAGAAATTTCAATTATTTGATCATTTGCATCCATTGCAACCTTCACGTCAGTTCCCACTTCAAAGTCAATGGGTAATTCCAAAATACCATCGTGATCTTCACCCAAGCCTAATTCCCTGGCTGAACACAACATGCCATTCGATGTGACGCCCTTTAAATTAGCAGGTTTTAATTTTTCCATGGCAGGTAGTGATGCGCCGACATTTGCCAACGCTGTTTTTAAACCTTGCCTGACATTTGGTGCACCACAAACTATGGTTAATTCTTCTTTTCCATTATCCACCTGACAAATGGTTAACTTGTCAGCCTCCGGATGTGGTTCTACTGTTTTAACTTCAGCAACAACAACATCTGATATATCAGCACTAGCAGCTTCAACTCCATCAACTTCGAGGCCAGCCATGGTAAGTTGCGCACAAAGCTCATCTGTATTGATATCAGGATTAACCCATTCTCTTAACCAATTCTCACTAAATTTCATTTACTATTTCTCTTTAGTGAAATTGTTCAAGAAAACGTAGATCGTTATCGAAGAACAAACGCAAATCATCGACGCCATAATAAAGCATCGCTAAACGTTCGACCCCCAAACCAAAAGCTAAACCGGTATATTCTTCAGGATCAACACCAACATTCTGCAGGACATTAGGATGCACCATGCCACAACCTAATACTTCCAACCAACCGCGTTCGCCCATAATATCAACTTCTGCTGAAGGTTCTGTAAATGGAAAATAGGAGGGACGAAAACGCACTTCTAATTCTTTTTCAAAAAAGACTGTCAAGAAATCGATAATCAATCCTTTGAGTTCGGCAAACGTTACTTGCTTATCTACTAGTAAGCCCTCGACCTGATGAAACATCGGAGTATGTGTCATATCAGAATCACAACGATAGACCCTGCCAGGTGCAATAAAACGATAAGGCGGTTCATGTGCCGTCATATATCTGATTTGCACAGATGATGTATGCGTACGTAATAAACGTCCATCAGGAAAATAAAATGTATCGTGCATCGCTCTGGCTGGATGATGCGCGGGAATATTCAATGCTTCGAAGTTATGGTAATCATCTTCTATCTCGGGTCCTTCAACAACATCAAAACCGATTTGCTGAAATAAGGACTGTATCCTTTGCAGCGTTAATGTGATCGGATGTAATCCTCCTTTATCAACACCTCTACCCGGTAACGTCACATCCAAACTGGAGGAATCAATCAGTTGATCAATTTTTTCTTGTTCCAGTAATACTTTGCGAGATTCGATTGCTTGTTGAACAATTTGTTTGGATTCATTAATGATTTGTCCTGCTTTAGGTCGTTCATCGGCAGATAATGAACCCAGTTGTTTTAATAAACTGGTTAATTGACCCTTCTTCCCCAAGTAATTAACCCTTATCTGATCCAGCATTTGCAGATCAGAAGCAGATTCAATTTCAGCTAAGGCCTGTTTTTGTAGTTTTTCGGAATCTTTCAAAGTACTTTTTCTAGTTTTATTGGAAAGCGATTGTAACGTGAGTCGTGCTCAGTGTCTTTTTATTAGTATGTTTTACTTGTTACTTCGGCAGTGTCAATAATGCAGGAGCAAATATTTATCATTACATCCATGTAAATAAAAAAGGGAAAGGTTTCCCTTTCCCTTCAAACCGGTAAAAACCTTATTATTAGTTAGCTAAACTAGATTTAGCCTGTTCTGCTAGAGCAGAAAATGCTTGTTTATCAAATACCGCTAAATCTGCAAGGACCTTACGATCGATCTCAATTGATGCTTTATTTAAACCATCAATCATCCGACTATATGACAGTCCATTCACTCGTGCTTCAGCATTAATTCTAGCGATCCATAAAGAACGAAACTGACGCTTTCGTTGCCTTCTGTCACGATAAGCATATTGACCCGCTTTAGTAACAGCTTGGGTAGCAACACGAAATACATTTTTTCTCCGGCCTGAATAACCCTTTGCCTGATCAATGACTTTTTTATGTTTGGCGTGAGCGGTAACGCCTCGCTTTACTCTTGGCATAACTAATTTCCTCGATTATAGATAAGGCACCATTCTGGCAACTGCTTTTTGATCACTATCATGGACCGCCAGTGTGCCACGTAATTGTCTCTTACGCTTGGTACTCTTCTTAGTCAAAATATGACTACGATGTGATTGTTTATGTTTAAATTTACCTGATGCAGAACGAGAAAAGCGTTTTGCTGCACCTCTGTTAGTTTTCATCTTTGGCATATCTATACTCCGCTCGTCTTTATCTGCCAGTCAATTATCGTTTTGGCGCCAATACCATTACCATTTGCCGGCCTTCCAGCTTGGGATATTGCTCTACCATTCCGTATTCATCTAAATCTTGCTCAATACGTTCCAACATCTGACTACCTAATTCCTGGTGAGCCATTTCTCTGCCTCTGAAACGCAGCGTTACTTTTACTTTATCTCCATTGGTTAGAAACTTTATCAGACTTTTTAATTTTACCTGGTAATCACTCTCTTCGGTGCCAGGCCTAAATTTAATTTCCTTAACATGTATCTGTTTTTGTTTCTTTTTCGCCGCATGTTTCTTTTTATTCTGTTCAAATTGATATTTACCAAAATCCATCACCCTACAAACAGGTGGTTCGGCAGTCGGAACAATTTCAACTAAATCAAGTTCGGCTTCTTCTGCATGTTGTAGCGCATCATCTATTTTAACTACTCCAACCTGTTCACCTTCTGCATCAATTAATCTTACCTCTGGTGATGTGATCTCATCGTTGAGACGCGTCTGTTTATCTACGGAAATAAATTAGTCCTCCAAATCAATACGGCCGAGGCACGCGATATCATTTTTTAATCTTTCAACAAAGGCTTCGAGCTGCATTGCCCCAAGATCTTCGCCATCTCGCGTACGCATGGCCACAGTCTTAGTTTCTTGTTCTCTCCCACCCACAATTAGCTGGTATGGGACGCGTTGCATTGCGTGGTCGCGGATTTTAAGCCCGATCGTTTCATTTCTCAAGTCGACTTCGGCTCGAAAACCTTGATTTTTCAAGGTATCTGTTACTTTTTTAGTATATTCAGTCTGGTTTTCAGTAATTGAGATAACAACTGCCTGAACCGGGGCTAACCAGGCTGGGAATGAACCCGCATAATTTTCGATCAAAATGCCTATAAATCGTTCCATTGAGCCGACAATCGCCCGATGCAGCATAACCGGTACCAGCTTTGAACTATCTTCACTAACGTAACTGGCTCCCAGACGCTCTGGCATCGAAAAATCAACCTGAATCGTGCCACATTGCCATATACGACCAATACAATCTTTCAAAGAAAATTCAATTTTAGGTCCATAAAAAGCACCCTCACCCGGCTGCAGTTGCCATTCCAGACCTTTATTATTTAATGCAGTTTCTAATGCTAGTTCTGCCTTATCCCAGATTTCATCACTACCCACACGATTTTCTGGTCTGGTCGATAATTTAATGATGACATCCTCGAAATTAAAATCACGATAGACCTCGAATAACATATCGATAAATCTTGAGACCTCTTCCTGAATCTGTTCCTCAGAACAAAAGATATGGGCATCATCTTGTGTAAAGTTCCTGGCTCGCATCAAACCATGTAATGTGCCTGAGGCCTCGTTTCGATGACAAGAACCAAATTCAGCCAGCCTGATTGGTAAATCACGATAGCTTTTTAGTCCCTGATTAAATACCTGTACATGACAAGGACAATTCATGGGTTTAATTGCGTAATCACGATTTTCAGAACTGGTCGTAAACATATCTTCCCGAAATTTATCCCAGTGTCCTGATTTTTCCCACAGGCTGCGATCGACAACTTGAGGTGTGTGAATTTCCTGATATTCATGCTCTTTCATTTTGTCACGTATGTATTGCTCGACGATTTTATAAATAGCCCAGCCCTTTGGGTGCCAAAACACCATTCCAGGCGCTTCTTCCTGGAAGTGAAATAAGTCCTGTTTTTTTGCCAGTTTGCGATGGTCGCGTTTCTCCGCCTCTTCTATGCGTTTGATATACGCCTTTAAGGCTTTTTTATCAGGCCATGCAGTACCGTAAATACGCTGTAACATCTTGTTGTTTGAATCGCCTCGCCAATAGGCACCGGCTAACTTAGTCAACTTAAAGTGGCGCAAATGACGCGTATTCGGTACATGTGGTCCACGACACATATCTGTGTATTCTTCATGGTAATAGAGCTTGATGATCTCATCATCAGGAATTTCACTAATGATTTCCTGCTTGTAAGGCTCATCTCTCTCAACAAAAGCTTGCATCGCTTTATCTCTGGAAACTACCTCACGAACCACTGCATAGTCTTTATTAATGAGTTCATTCATTCGGTCTTCTATTGCCTGAACATCTGCTGGCGTGAACGGTGTTTCCGCATCAATATCGTAGTAGAAGCCGTTTTCAATCACTGGGCCAATAGCCATTTTGGCCGAAGGAAATAATTGTTTTACAGCATGGCCCATTAAATGCGCGAATGAGTGACGGATTATTTCTATACCCTCATCATCTTTACTAGTAATGATGCGTATATTGGCATTATCCGAAATGAGTTCGCAGGCATCGTGTAAATCATCGTCGATATAACCTGCAATGGTGGCTTTTGCTAAACCTGGTCCGATGGATTCAGCAACCTGCATAATGGTCACTGGCTTTTCATATTCACGCTGACTACCGTCAGGTAATGTAATCGTTGGCATTTTAATGCACCTTTTTATTCAGTGGTGACCCCCACAACAGGTCACTTGTAAAGGATAATTGTGGAAATAATTGGTAGGCACGAGTGGACTCGAACCACCGACCCCTACCATGTCAAGGTAGTGCTCTAACCAGCTGAGCTACGCGCCTACGGTAAAACTATTCTTTAATTTAGGTTAGTAGCAATGTATTCATTTCTATGGCTCAGCTGGAACCCGCTGTACCCACAGGGCATAAAAGCTACGCGCCTACGGCAAAACTATTCTTTAATTTAGGTTAGTAGCAATGTATTCATTTCTATGGCTCAGCTGGAAACCCGCTGAACCCACAGGGCATAAAAGCTACGCGCCTACAACTTAAAAAACGGGCATTATACGAGGAGTTTTGTATTCGTCAATTTACTATTAACTTCCGTATATAAACTTAGTATTTGCTGGCTCAGTAGCAAGATTTTCCTGGTATCGATATTAAGCTTAGCGTAATAAATCTCCTGTCTTTGCTTGAATTTGAACCAACTATGGAATTTCCAAACTAAGGCACATAAATGAAAACAATACTACTCATTTTCCCTCATCAACTGTTTCTTGATCATCCTGGTTTCGCCGAGAAGCCTGATGAAATAGTGCTGATTGAAGACTCGCTATTCTTCGGTGATGCCATTTATCCAGCCCATTTTCACAAACAAAAACTCATATTTCATCGAGCTTCCATGAAATATTATGAAGAATTATGTAAACAATCGATAAAAACGTCGTATTTTGATTATCAGTATAAAAAAACACATTTAAAATCGATTATAAAAACATTCAGTCCTGCAGAATTTCTGGTCGCCGACCCAACTGATTTTATTTTACTTAAACGACTACAACGCTTCATAACTGAAACTAACAGTGAACTTCGAATACTAACTAATCCTGGATTTATCAATAGCAGAGAAGATAACCAGACATATCGTGAAGGAAAAAAACGCTGGTTTATGGCGGACTATTATCAAAAGCAACGTCAGCGTCTAAATATTTTAATTGAAAAAGGCAAACCCATTGGCGGTAAGTGGAGTTTTGATGAAGACAATCGGAAAAAATTGCCGAAAAAAATGATTGCGGAATTACCTTCAGCACCAACAGAAAATAATAATAAATATATCCAGTCAGCCAAGGAATATGTTGGAGAAAAATTTGCAACCAACCCGGGAAATATCGAACAGTTTATTTATCCGACAACGCATAAAGAAGCAGAAGACTGGTTAAACAATTTTCTCAAACTTAAGCTGGATAAGTTTGGCCCCTATGAAGACGCGATCGTACCAGATCAAAGCTGGCTTTATCATAGTGTTCTTACTCCAGCATTAAATACTGGATTATTGACACCACAACAAGTCATTAATAAAACATTGCAACATGCCAAGCGAAAAGAAGTCCCTCTCGCAAGTCTGGAGGGTTTTATTCGGCAAATCATTGGCTGGCGTGAATTCATGCGCGCAACTTATGAAGACCTTGGCGTCAAAATGCGGACTACGAATCACTGGCAACATGAACGTAAGATTCCTAATTCATTTTATTCAGGCAAAACCGGGATCGAACCAATCGATAATACTATCCGGCGAATTAACAATAACGCTTACTGCCATCACATTGAACGTTTGATGGTATTAGGTGGATTTATGTTTATTTGTGAGTTTCATCCAGATGAGATTTATCGCTGGTTTATGGAGTTGTTTATCGATAGTTATGACTGGGTCATGGTGCCTAACGTCTATGCTATGAGTCAGAACGCGGACGGTGGATTGATAACGACCAAGCCTTATTTTTCAGGATCAAGCTATGTAAAAAAAATGAGTCACTATAAACAAGGGCCATGGTGCGATATCTGGGATGGACTGTACTGGCGATTCATTATCAAGCATGCAGATAATCTGCAAAAAAATCCACGCTGGGCAATGATGGTATCGATGGCTAATAAAATGAATAAAGAAAAAAAAGCGCAGCACTTAATGAACGCTGAGTCTTATCTACATCAGTTAGCTAGTTAATTATATTTAATGATTAGTGATTTCGAATTCTTATCATTCACAAATTCAATATATATCTGAATGATCTACGCCAGATGATGAAAAATTGGTAAAGTAAGATTAGCAATAAGTAAAAAAATAAGGGTGTTATATGGGGCTTAGCAAGTGCCACAACTTTCAGGAATTTCGCAAATTAGCCAAAAAACGTCTGCCAGGACCGATCTTTCATTACATTGATGGTGCGGCTGATGATGAACTGACCTATCGTAGAAATACATCAGCCTTCGACGACGTAGATCTTGTCCCAAATGTTCTACGAGGTGTTCAGACAGTGGATATGGGTATTGAAGTCATGGGACAAAAACTCGATATGCCACTCTACTGCGCACCGACCGCCTTGCAGCGATTGTTTCATCACGAAGGTGAACGGGCGGTCGCAAAAGCCGCAACAAAATATGGCACCATGTTCGGTGTCTCCTCACTTGCGACGGTAACGGTGGAAGAGATTGAGCAGCTCGCACCGGGACCAAAGATGTTTCAGTTCTATTTTCACAAGGATCGCGGATTGAACGACGAACTTTTAGAAAGAGCAAAATCAACAAATTTTCAAGTAATGGCTTTGACCGTAGATACAATTACTGGTGGCAATCGCGAACGTGATCTGAAAACAGGATTCACTTCGCCACCGAAATTAACGCCGTCTTCGTTTATCAGCTTTGCGCTGCATCCGGCATGGACATGGAATTTCTATACCAAAGAAAAGTTCGACATGCCCCATCTGTCTGGTCATGTTGATGAAGGAACTAATCTGGCAATTTCTGTAGGTAATTATTTCTCGTCGATGCTGGATCAATCGATGAATTGGAAAGATGCTGAAGATCTTTGCAGGAAATGGGATGGTCAGTTTGCACTCAAAGGTATTATGAGTGTCGAGGATGCGAAACGCGCGGTCGATATTGGCTGCACAGGTATAATGATTTCCAATCATGGAGGGCGACAACTTGACGGTGCGCGTGCACCGTTTGATCAACTAGCTGAGATATGCGACGCAGTGGGCGACAAGATCGATGTGATTTGTGAAGGCGGTATTCAGCGTGGAACACATATTTTAAAAGCAATGTCTGTAGGTGCAAAAGCTTGCTCTGGAGGTCGACTTTATCTTTACGCACTCGCAGCCGCAGGACAGGCCGGCGTTGAAAAAGCACTAAGCAACTTTAAGGTCGAGATAGCGCGAGATATGAAGTTGATGGGTATTACTAGCCTCGATCAACTTAGCCGCGAGAACTTGCGTTATCGCGATAGGATTTATCAGGAAGCGATGCAAGACTACGTGAGTGATAAAGCCCGTAATATTATCTAGAGAGAAAGATGAACAGATTGAAGCTGATTGAACAGTTTCGCAAAATCGTTGGCAAGCGACATGTAATTACCAACACAAAATCAATGGAACGATTTTGTAAAGGATATCGTTCTGGTGGTGGTGCCGCTATTGCGGTAGTTCGACCAGGTTCGTTATTGGAACAATGGCGAGTGCTAAAAGCAGCAATAGCTGCTGATAAAATAATAATTATGCAAGCCGCTAACACCGGCCTTACAGAAGGCTCAACTCCGAATGGCAAATATGATCGCGAAGCTGTCGTGATCTCAACCAACCGTATGGACCAGATCCAATTAATTCGCGACGGCAAACAAGTGATCAGTTTTCCTGGTTCTACTTTGTTTGCATTGGAAAAATTACTCGCTCCGCTCGAACGGCAACCGCATTCAGTCATCGGCTCATCCTGTATTGGTGCATCGATCATAGGCGGCGTATGCAATAATGCCGGCGGCTCACTTATCGAACGCGGACCTTCCTATACAGAGTTATCACTTTATGCACAAATAAAAAACAATGGGCAACTTGAACTCGTCAATCATCTAGGTTTGAAATTAGGTGATACACCAGAAGAAATATTGTCACGACTTGATCGAAGTGACTATACAGAGACTGATGTTGAAGATACAAATGCTATGGCATCTGACACCGATTATCAGTATCGAGTTCGCGAGATAAATGCCGATACTCCTGCACGGTATAATGCTGATTCGCGAAGATTACATGAAGCTTCAGGCTGTGCAGGAAAGCTCGCTGTTTTTGCGGTAAGACTGGATACTTATTTAAAGAATGAGTCAGAAAGAGTCTTTTATATCGGTGCAAGTAGTACCGACATATTGACGCACCTGCGACGTGACATCTTAAAGAGCTTCAAAATCTTGCCCGTATCAGCAGAATATATGCATGCTGAAGCGTATGACATTGCCAAAACTTACGGCAAAGACACGCTGGTAATGATAGACAAGTTGGGATCTGAACGCTTGCCTAAATTGTTCGCTATTAAAGGCTGGCTTGATGCACGACTGAATAAACTATCGTTATTACCAAACAATCTTGTGGATCGGGTAATGCAGTTATTGTCTCGCCTTTGGCCAAATCCGTTACCGAAACGAATGGAATTATTTCGCGCCAGGTATGACCATCATCTTATCCTTATCATGCATGACGAAGGTATCAATGAGGCAGAATCCTATCTATCAGAGAAAATCGACGGAAAACATGCTGACTGGTTTGCTTGTGATCAACAGGAAGGCAAGATAGCTGGCCTTCATCGATTTGCTGCTGCGGGTGCAGCGGTTCGTTATATGGCAATACATGATAAACAAGTAGCTGATATTCTACCGCTCGATATAGCACTTAGACGTAACGATGAGGAATGGTTTGAGAATTTGCCAAATGAGATTGAACAGGCGCTCAGTCATAAACTCTACTACGGCCATTTGTTTTGTCATGTATTGCACCAGGACTACATCGTTAAACAGGGTTACGATCCGGAAGAAATTAAAAGTAAAATGTTGGCATTACTTGATAAACGTGGTGCAAAATATCCAGCAGAACATAATGTGGGACACTTGTATAAGGCTGAAGAAACATTGGCCAATTTTTATCAACATTGCGACCCGACTAACAGCATGAATCCAGGTATTGGATTGATGTCTAAGAAAAAAAGCTACGTTTGAATCATGCAGCTATCAGACAATGAATTGCTATAAACCGATAGCGATCATTAACTGAATTTGAAATTTAATAATGAATCTGATGTATAAATAAAAAATCATATGCATCTTCCATAATGCATATGATCTCTGTCTGTTAAAGATATATTTAACTTTTTACAAAAGTTAGTACATATGCTGGCCACCGTTGATACTCAATGTTGAACCAGTAATAAAACCTGAATCATCCTTAACCAGAAAGTATACTGCGTCCGCTATCTCTTCTGGTTTGCCAAGTCGCTTAACAGGGATTTTGGCAATAATTTTTTCAAGCACATTTTCAGGTACTGCACGAACCATCTCAGTATCAATATAACCTGGCGCGATAGCATTGACGGTAATGCCTTTACTTGCGCCCTCTTGCGCTAATGCTTTTGTAAAACCATGTATACCTGATTTTGCAGCAGCATAATTCACCTGGCCATATTGACCAGCCTGTCCATTAATCGAACCAATATTCACAATTCGTCCAAAATTGTTCTCACGCATACCTTCTATAACCAATCTGGATAAATTAAAACAAGAAGTAAGATTAGTTTGAATGACGGCATTCCATTTTTCGAAATCCATCTTATGAATTGTCGTATCACGGGTAATGCCCGCGTTATTAACCAATACTTCAATTGCACCTAAATCTGCTGAAATTTTCTTGACTGCTTCCTCACAAGCAGCAAAATCTCCTACATCGAATTTATAAGTAGCGATCCCGGTTTCTTTTGTAAATGCTTCCGCTGCTTCATCATTACCTGCATAATTTGCAGCAACGGTATAACCGTTTTCATTTAGACATATACTGATTGCCTTACCAATGCCTCTGCTACCACCTGTGACTAACGCTACCCTACCCATCTTCATCCTCCAGTTTTTACATTGTTATAATTGACTTTGTATTACCCAAGTTATTTTTCTTGATTACTATTTTCTTGGTGAAACTGTGCTTATCTTTAATAATAGTATACACCTTGGAGTTAAACACATATTTTTATCAACCAGTTTTAGTATCTACCATGCCCAACCCATGGATTTGTATCTGTTGAATTTCATCTCTAATTCGTGCTGCATCCTCAAATTCCAGATCACGCGCATGCTGATACATTTTTTCTTCCAGGTTTTTTATCTTTTTCATCAACATTTCAGGCGACAACGACTGATAATCAGCCTTATCTTCAGCCACTTTCTTCAACACGCGCTGCTGAGAGGACTGTTCTGAATAGGCACCTTCCAAAATATCCTTGATGGCTTTGCTAATACCCTTCGGCGTAATCCCATGCGTCTTATTAAATTCAATTTGTTTCTGTTTCCTGCGTTCGGTCTCTTCCATTGCGTGTTGCATGGAACCAGTTACCTTATCGGCATACAGTATTGCTTTACCATTTAGATGCCTTGCAGCACGGCCAATCGTTTGTACAAGCGATGTACCAGAACGTAGAAAGCCTTCTTTATCCGCATCTAATATCGCCACCAGAGAGACTTCGGGCATATCCAACCCTTCCCTAAGCAAGTTGATACCCACCAAGACATCAAACTCACCTTTGCGTAAATCACGAATAATTTCTACCCGCTCAACAGTATCAATATCAGAATGCAAATAACGCACTCGGACATCGTGTTCACTTAAATATTCGGTCAAGTCTTCCGCCATGCGTTTGGTGAGTGTGGTTACCAAGACTCGCTCATTAATTTCGGCGCGTATGTTTATTTCGGAGAGTAAATCATCTACCTGTGTCGTCGCCGGACGGACTTCGACATCTGGATCGACCAACCCAGTCGGTCTGACAACCTGTTCAATAATTTGTCCCGCATGTTCTTTTTCATAGGGACCAGGGGTCGCCGAGACAAAAATCGTTTGCGGAATCAACTTTTCGAATTCATCAAAACGCAAGGGACGATTATCTAATGCAGAAGGCAAACGAAAGCCATATTCAACGAGATTTTCCTTTCGGGCTCGATCGCCGCGATACATACCTCCTAACTGTGGCACGGTGACATGACTTTCATCGATAACCAACATTGCATCTTCCGGTAAATAATCGATTAATGTGGGCGGTGGTTCACCAGGTTTCCTGCCTGATAAATAGCGCGAGTAATTTTCTATGCCCGAGCAGTATCCAATTTCATTAATCATCTCAATATCGAATTTGGTACGTTGCTCTAGTCGCTGCGCCTCGACCAGCTTATGTAATGACTCGAGCTGTTCGAGTCTGCCTTTTAGCTCGACTTTTATCTCCTCTACCGCATCTAATAAGGTTTGTCGCTTGGTCACGTAATGCGTTTTTGGATGTATGGTGACTCTTGGTAATTTTCTTAGTACTTCGCCCGTAAGTGGATCAAATTGACTCAACGATTCGATTTCGTCATCAAATAATTCGATTCTGATGGCTTCCCGCTCTGATTCAGCAGGAAAGACATCGAGCACATCGCCACGAGTGCGAAAAGTACCGCGTTGTAACTCAACCTCATTTCGTTTGTACTGTAGTTCGGTAAGGCGTCTTAATAACGATCTTTGGTCAACCATATCACCGCGGTCAAGGTGCATTACCATTTGCAGATAACTTGATGGATCGCCCAAGCCATAAATGGCGGAAACGGTGGCGACAATGATGGTGTCTCGCCGCTCTAAAATTGCCTTCGTGGCAGATAGACGCATTTGCTCGATATGTTCATTGATAGAGGCGTCTTTTTCGATATAGGTATCACTGGCAGGTACGTAGGCTTCTGGCTGATAATAGTCATAATAGGAAACAAAATATTCCACCGCATTATTAGGAAAGAATTCCTTCATTTCCCCATATAACTGGGCTGCCAACGTTTTATTAGGTGCCAGGACCATTGCCGGGCGCTGCTGTTGCTGAATCAGATTTGCTATAGAGAATGTTTTTCCAGAACCAGTTACGCCTAATAGGGTTTGAAATGCCAATCCATCGCTCAAACCGCTGTCTAATTGCTGGATTGCGGTTGGTTGGTCCCCTGCCGGTTTGTATTCGGAACTTAATTCAAATTCTTTCATATTTATGTTTAGTCTAACTTACGGATGGAGTATATTACTGTCGGAAATGTTGTCACCCATTCAGTTTGCCACGATTCCTGGAAATCTACAGATACATTTCTCAATATTACGTTGATTGTCGTAGGTATTATTTAGTTTAAAAATTTTGGAGTTAAATTAGTATTGATGTTGGACATATCCTTATCGCAGCGTGCGCAAAGTATCAAACCCTCCCCTACGATGGCTGTATCACAAAAGGCGGCAGAATTAAGAGCCGCGGGCAGGGACATTATTGGGCTGGGAGCAGGTGAACCCGACTTTGATACACCTGAACATATAAAAACAGCAGCCATTAAAGCGATAGAATCGGGACATACAAAATATACTGCAGTTGATGGAACGCCTGAACTGAAGCAAGCCATCGCACAGAAATTTAAAAATGAAAATAATCTGGATTATGAATTAAATCAGATTGCGGTTCAGTGCGGGGCGAAACATAGTTTATATAATCTGTTTCAAGCTGTTTTATATCCGGGTGATGAGGTCATCATTCCTGCGCCGTT
>JBCCHP010000019.1:0-15060 GCA_039028675.1 Pseudomonadota bacterium
GAACTCACTCAGCTGACGATCGGCAATCATTTCACCAAACATTGAAGCAATCCAAATAGCGATTCCCAGATAATCAGTGATTAATAAGTTTGGAGAGGAGTTGGTAACTGCTACTAATACAGGCAAGGCAAATAGAATCGCCCAACCAGCCTGAATTTGAAAAAATACAAACATAACCGGTTGTGCATATTTTCCACAACTGTTGCGCATATGACGATAACGGCCATCCTCTGATTCGGTCATGACACGCTGGAAAAGATGTATTCCCAGACGCAGTCCCCAAAAACCAATCATGAAGCCGACAATTAAATTTCTAAGCCAGCTACCCTCAGTAACGGCAATTGCGAACCAAACACCAACAAGTCCAGTCGCAAACGACCAGGCAACATCAACCGTACCCGCGTTGTGTGTTTTTAGCTGAACCAGCCAGAGCATTAACATGATAATTGAACATGCAATTAAAGCAGGTAGGATGACATCAAGCATTTTGTTGCGACCCCGTAGTGACATCAGCATTGATTCTTTCTGACAATTTATTTGCGAACATATACAAGAGTGGCAATGCAACACACCAGACAGAAAACACAACAAATAATCCCAACGCTAAATCCGGAATCAAAATTGCGCCTATCTTTACGCCAGCCCAATACGCCATCACACCGCCAACGCCGCCGAATAAAGTCATTAACTTGTAGCGGTTATTTAACCAATCCAGACTATGTCTAACCGTTGTTGCCAGGTTAATCCAGAGCGCTACCATCCAGAGTGGGCTCAGATAACCTAGCTGAGCTTCGCTAGGAAAGGAGATAACAGAAGTTAACACCAATATTGAATCCAGTAAGTAACCCATACTGGCGGCAAATAGAACTAACATTGATTCCAGGAAAATATCATTCTTATTTAAATACAAATGCACAGCTAACCAGCAAATTACAGCAAGCGGCCCTGCCCAAGGATATGCATTTGCAGCCGAAAACACGGATATCAACCAGACAGATTGGAAACCGATAAAATTGATTACAGTATTAATAGACATAAGCATTACCTAATTTGAAAAATGTGTATTTCGCCGACGACAATTCGGCTTATTAAAAACAATTTGTAGCAAGCCTAAATAGCGCTCAGCAAAACCGGCAGTACAGTATTCAAGATAATATTCCCACAAACGAAAAAAACGCTGGTCATAACCAAGTGCGTATACCTCATGCTCTTTTTCAAGAAATGTTTGTAACCAGCACTGCAAGGTGCGTGCGTAATCAGGCGCATAATCTTCAATATGTGAGACCGTGATGTCTGTGGTTGTTACTGCCTGTGTGATAGCAGAAAGAGCGGGGCAACAACTGCCCGGGAATATATAACGTTGAATAAAGTCAGGAGTTTGTAAATATGTCTCATATCGGGAATCAGGCATTGTTATTGCCTGAATACACATTTGCCCATCCGCTTTTAACAATGAAGCACAAGTTTCGAAGTATTCTGCTAGAAACTCATGACCAACTGCCTCAATCATCTCAATAGAAACTAACCTGTCGTATTGACCCTCTAGATCACGATAGTCAACTAACAATAATTCTATTTTCTCTGATAACCCCGCTCGCTCAATACGTGCTTTTGCAAATTCATATTGTGCTTTTGATATAGTAGTCGTAGTGACTTTACAGCCATAATGTTGTGCCGCATGTATGGCAAAGCTGCCCCAACCAGATCCAATCTCGACAATGTGATGTCTTGGTTCCAGACCAAGTTTTTGACAAATTAAATCGAGTTTAGTAATTGAAGCTTCATAAAGAGAACTATTTTCTGTGGGAAAAATACCTGCTGAATAGGTCATGGTTTTATCAAGAAATAATTCAAACAAGTCATTACCTAAATCATAGTGTTCATGTATGTTTTGATTACTTCCCTGTTTTGTATTGGCTCTGCGAGTATGAAATAGTCTGTCTTTAATCACGCCCAATTTTGCCAATCCTTGTTCCATAGCATCCAGTTGCTCAGTATTTTGAATCAGGATGGCAAATAATTGACTTAAATTTGAGCAATCCCAAAAACCATTGCGATAGGCATCGGCAGCACCATTACTACCATTACGAAATATCTGCCAGTAAAAATTCGTATCGTGCACGGTAATATGTACGCTATTACTATTATCTTCTCCAAGACTCCAACTTCCCCAGGGGTCATTAATGACGATTGAGCCACACGTTAGATCGCATAACTTTTTTTGCATTTGTTCGCGAATCCAGAAGTGCAAAGACTGTTTTAAATTTGCAGGATTTTTTACACGATTAATTATCAGGTTAGCCGTTTTCATAATTTGCCCCCTGTTTTAAATAATGTTTTGGATGTTCATAGAAAGGTGTTTTCTTCCACCACAACTGCAATGCTTGCCAATAAATAGCAACGATGACTTTTACAGTCATTAAAGGATAATTGATTAAAACACGATTAAGATTTCTTTGATTGATTTGATGCTCATGCAAACGCATACAGGCGGTAAATTGATGTTTATCATCTTCAAATGTTTGCATGCCAATATTAAGGTTTTCACCAGGACAATTAAAACTCCAGCGATAATGCTGTTTCATACCCATGAAAGGTGAAACATGAAAGGCTTTATCAAACGCAAAGCTCCTGTTCTTACCTGAGTGAATTTCACCATCGAGAACATAACAATGCTGTTCACCCCAGGGGGTGTTATGTACTTCAGCAACAATCGTTTCTACGTAATCTCTCTTCGCATCCCAGCAAAAGTAAAAACTGACTGGATTCATTACATATCCGAAGTAACGAAGATGCGTTAGCAATGTGATTGGACCAGTAGGCAACTTTCCTGTTTTTTCCTTAACAAGCGTTTTAACTGATTCCTTAAGTGATAGTTTATTATCACCTACATGATCGACACGCCTGAAACTGGCAATATTAAAATTTTCCGTCGACCAGAATCGAAAAGGATTAAAGACATTAGATAATTCATCCAAATCCAGATACATCATGAATAATTTATAATTAAATCGATGCTTGTTCGGTTGCAGACGATGATGAATAACTTGTCCTGTAAAAATACGACTAAACATCAGTTAATCTCCACATTAAACGCATCACAAACCCTTAATGCACTGGCAGCGCCATCTTCATGGAAACCATATCCCCAGTAAGCACCGCAGTAGGAAATACCTTCATTGCGTATTAGTTTTGCGTGCTCAGATTGAGCATCAGAGCGGCCCGGGGAAAATTGCGGATGATGATAGATTATCCGTTTAATAATTTTACTTTTGTCTATATGTTGTGTCTGATTTAACGAGACACAAAAAGTATCATCTGCATCTATGCTTTGTAGTAAATTCATATTATAGGTAACAGATACATGATCGAGTTGACGTTTCGGAATTCGATAATTCCAGCTGGCCCATGCATCGTTATTAATTGGTAACACACCAGTATCCGTATGTAATACAGCTTCATTTTGTTGATATTGAAAACACTGCAAGATGTCTTTTTCAAAATCATTAGCATTAGTCAGCATATGCAATGCTTGATCTGAATGACAAGAAACAACAACTTCGTCAAATTCATGACAACTGTTGTCTTTCAATATGAGTTCGATACTATTACCACTGCGTCTCAATTGATGCACAGGTTTATTCAACTGGATACGTTCTGCAAAAGCACTGGTTAGTTTTTTTACATATTCTCTGGAACCACCTTTTACTGTTTTCCATTGCGGTCTGTCATTAACTTGTAGCATGCAATGGTTATTCAGAAACTCAATCACAAATAACATGGGAAACTGTCGGAAACGATCAGCCGGGCTAGACCAAAGTGATGCACCCAGAGGTACTAGATAGTTTTCAATAAAGGTATTTGAATAAGAATATTTTTTCGCAAATTCCTCAACAGTAATCTTATCATCCAGTCCTTTTTGTAATAATTGCATCGCCTGTTTATGAAAACGATTAATATCTTTTAACATAGAAAGAAAAGACAGATTGAAAATATTCCGACGCTGTATAAATAGTTTATTCAACGATGTACCGTTATATTCCAGACCACTTTCTTCACAATGAACGCTAAAGCTCATATCAGTGTTAATCGAATCAACTTCTAATTCATCAAATAGCCGACAAAGTTTGGGATAATTCTTTTCATTAAATACGATAAAACCGGTATCCACCGGGATCGTACGCTCACCTTTATTAACCAACGCAGTATGTGCGTGCCCGCCAATATAATCTCCCGCTTCAAATAAAGTAATATCGTGTTTGCGAGATAAATAATAAGCTGTCGTCATACCAGAAATTCCGCCACCTATTATTGCGATACGCATTATCGACTCTTGGCTTCTCGATATACTGAGTCTGGAACAGGTCGTAATGCCTGAACTAGGCCAAGTTTATGTAGAACAATTAGTACAAAAAAACTAATGTCAATTTCCCACCAATAGAAACCTTGTCGCGTAGAAGCAGGATAACGATGGTGATTGTTATGCCAACCTTCACCAAGTGTAATCAAAGCGAGTAACCAGTTATTTCGGCTACTGTCATTCGTATTAAATCGTCGCTTACCAAACTTATGCGATAATGAATTAATGGTATAAGTCGCGTGATATAACAACACGGTTGAAATAAAAAATCCCCAGACCAACAGTTGCATACCGTTGGTTTGAAGTTGAGGAGAAGTGACAGCAAGCACTTCACCCAACGAATAGCAAGCAACGCCAAGTAACAGGAACGGTAGCCAGTCGATATGCTCGAGGAGTTTTAATTCAGGAAATCGCGCCCAGTCTTTTACTTTGGAATAAAGTATTGGGAAATTGCCGCGTCTCAAGAACCAAAGCATATGACTATTTACTAAACCATGGTCTGGGGAATGGGGATCATTTTCAGTATCGGAGTGAACATGATGATGGCGATGATGACTCGCCCACCACAATGGTCCACGCTGTCCTGCAGTACAACCACATAATGCCATTAGAAATTGCATCGGCCTTGATACTCTGTAGGCTCGGTGCGAAAAATAACGATGATAAAATGCAGTAATAAAAAACATGCGCGATAGGTAAAGCGCAATAGCCAATATTAAGGCTGTATAGCTAAAGCCAACAAAAAAAACAGCTAAACATGCTATGTGCATCGCGATAAATACGACAAAGCGAAATTTATCAAGACGCATATCACCATGCACTTCTTCTCGCTGAATATTAAATACCCAGTTGAAAAACGATTGAAATGGTGAAAGTTTAGTTTTAATCATTATCTTCACTCTTAAAAAGCAAACTAAGTATCTAATTCAGCGAGTGAATACAGGGTGGACAAGATGTGAAATGGATGTGAAGACTGGATTAATAGTGTAAAACGCTGTGCGCAGGAAAAACTACTGTTACCTGAGTACCAATATCTGGTTCACTATCAATAGATACATGCCAGTTAAAACGATCAGCCAGCATTTTTACAATGGTCAAGCCAACGCCATAACCACCCCTTCTCCTGGTGTTCGTTTGATAAAAAGGTTGGAAAACCTGTTTGACTTGTTGTGCAGACATGCCAACACCACTATCTTTTATTGTAATAGCACAGGAACTTATTTTTATATTTATCCTGCCCTCATCAGTATAGGAAAATGCATTCCTCAGGATATTACCGATTAACACCACCAATGCCTTTTCAGAAGCCTCGATCATTAATCTTGAATTTTCTTCAACATTAATTGTAATCGGTTTGTCTGCATAAATAATTCGTGTTCTTTCAATTTCATCCTCTAGTAACTGATTGATATTTACCTGTTCGATTGAGAGTTTGTCTTCAGATTCGCGCGCGAGCAATAATAATGCCGCGATGAGTTCTTCCATATCATTCGCAGAGTATTTAATCCTTTCTACATATTCACGAGACTTCTGAGATAAACCTGTATCTTGCAAAATATTATCTGTTGCCAATTTCATTACCGTAATAGGACTGCGCAATTCATGACTGGCATCACGAGTAAAATTACGTTCACGTTCTACAAATTCATCAATTCGTTGTGCAAACTCTTCCAGCGCATTAGCCAGAATCGCAACTTCCTGATCCATTCCATCTTCAACAAAACGTTCTGTTAAGGCATCACCAGAAAACAATCGTGGTTCTATAGCTGATACCTTTCTTGCCAATAGGATAAATGGAGAAACTGCTTGATGAGAAAATCGATAAGCTAACCAACTGGATAGATAAATTACAATCAATACAATTGCTAATGGCACTAAACCAAAAAAAGTTGCCAATTCACCAACCTGTTTTCCATCAAATACCAGCCATAATCTTTGTCCAGCATTTGCAGACACATAGACCACGTAGAAGTCAGAATCATTCTGTGAAAATTGATGAAAACCATTTTCAAGGTCTTTGTAGGAATCAGGTACAGTATCAATACCTGACAGGTATGCCGTTAAATTGTAGGTATCAGGTCTCGCCGCCAGGGCACTCAACTCATATTGCTGCCAGAAATACTCCGCTTCTTTTTCCAGAGCAGTTCTAATTAATATATCACCTAGCACATAGCGCGCGGCAAATACGCTGAATAGTGCAGTCAGGCTGATTAAAACCGCCTGAAAGATAAATGCTTGCCAAAGCCTATGCCCCAGTCCGTTCCGGGTCTGCATCATCTACTACCAATCGATAACCATTATTTTGCAAAGTATGCATCAGTTGTTTTTCAAACGGACGATCAATCGCCTTTCGCAAGGAGTAAATATGACTACGTAAAGTATCACTATCAGGCAAAATATCGCCCCATATTTCCTGCTCTAATTCTCTTCTACTGACAATTTTTGGCGAGGCGCGCATCAAAATACCGAGTATTTGCAAGCCTATCGGCGTTAATTTGAGTAATTTTCCCTCGCGCTTTACTTCCATCGTAGTCGTATCAAAGGTCAAGCTGCCAACTGTGAGTGTCCCTGTATTTAACATCCCTTTATCACGGCGGATTAACACTTTAATGCGTGCCTCCAGTTCTCTAATTTCGAAAGGTTTTATCAAATAATCATCAGCACCTTGTTCCAATCCCGCTAATTTATCTTCCAGCGTATCGCGAGCGGTAAGAATCAAGATTGGTGTAGCTTGTTTGGCTTCCCGACGTAAATTACTGAGGACTTCCATGCCATCCATACCCGGTAGCATCAGGTCCAGTACAATCACGTCATAGGTATTTTTGACAGCGAGATGTAAACCCGTAATACCATCGGCAGCATAATCGACGATGTATCCCTGTTGTTGCAGATAATCGAGCACCATCGTCGCAATGTCCTGATGATCTTCAATTAACAAGATACTTTGATTTTGATTATTCATAGTCATTACCTAGATTACCTGTTAATCACTCAATTGCCATCCCCTGAAGGGTTTGACTATAGCGATTCAGCCGTCAATACGGTAAAGTTGCGGCCTCAAAACCAGTGCAAAAAGACAATCAAAAATGAAAGATTTTGTAATCGCGCCATCTATATTATCCGCCGATTTTGCCCGCCTCGGCGAAGAAGTTGCCGCAGTCGTAGATGGTGGTGCTGATTTTGTTCATGTGGATGCAATGGATAATCACTATGTACCAAATCTGACATTTGGACCCGTTGTTGTTCGAGCACTGCGTGATTATGGTATTACTGCGCCGATTGATGTGCATTTAATGATTCAACCCGTTGATGGAATCATCCCGGATTTTGCTAAAGCAGGCGCGACCTATATTACTTTTCATCCGGAAGCGTCTGAACATATTGATCGAAGTCTTCAGTTAATAAAAGATTGTGGTTGCAAATCAGGATTAGTATTTAATCCAGCAACACCATTATCAATTCTCGAATACGTTATGGATAAGGTAGATATGATTTTACTGATGTCAGTCAATCCCGGTTTTGGTGGCCAGTCATTTATTTCATCGGCATTAGATAAATTACATCAAGTTCGGCAGCTAATTGATTCATCAGGATTTGATATCCGATTGGAAATCGATGGCGGAGTAAAAGTCGACAATATCCGTCAGATTGCAGAGGCCGGTGCTGATACCTTTGTTGCTGGTTCTGCAATCTTTAATAGCGAGAATTACGCTGGCACCATCGAGACAATGCGACAGGAACTCGCTGCTGCCAACAAATAGACTGTTCTATTTATGTCGATTCAGAAGCCGGAACTGGTATTGCTGGACCTAGATGGTACCTTGGTCGATTCTATTCCTGATCTCGCTCGCTGTTTGAATTTAGCATTGACTGATCACGGACATCAAACATTTGAATTGGCTGCAATTCGCAATTGGGTAGGCAATGGCGTTGATAAACTGATTCACCGCGCATTAACAAAAACTATTGATGGAATTGCCAAGACTGAACGACATGCAAAAGTTAAAACCAGTTTTATGGAATACTATCGTGCCGAACCCTGTCAATTAACCGATTGTTATCCGGGTGTCAGGGAAGGACTACAGCAATTAACAGCAGAAAAAATAATTATGGGTGTGGTGACAAATAAAAACGAAGAGTTTGTGGAACCAATACTTGCAAAGTTGGGGATTAATCAATTTATGCAGATCATTATTGGAGGAAATACACTCAGCGAGAGAAAACCTCATCCTATGCCATTACTTCATGCTGCAGAAAAATTTAATAAAAAACCGGCTAACTCTATGATGATTGGTGATTCTATAAGCGATGTCGGCGCGGCCAAAGCAGCAGGCTTTCAAATTGTGTGTGTTAGTTACGGTTACAATCATGGACAGGATATAAGAGATAGTAAACCGGATGCAGTGATTGATTCTCTTGAGGAAATAACCAAACTTTTTCAGGCAGCAACATGTTGACGATAAAAGAATTCGAGGATCTACAAAAACAGGGATATAACCGAATTCCCTTGATGCGAGAAGTATTGGCAGATATGGAAACGCCACTCAGTACTTATATTAAATTGTGTGATGGTGCGTATTCTTACCTGTTCGAATCAGTACAAGGCGGTGAAAAATGGGGCCGCTATTCAATAATTGGCCTGCCAGCTAAAAGAATTATTGCCGTTCGAGATAATACAATTTGCATTACAGAACAGGCGAAAGTAATTGATGAGTATGAGGTTGCAGATCCCTTACAGGAAATTGAAAAGTTGCGACAACAATTTCGTGTGCCGGAACTGGATAATATGCCGCGTTTTAATGGTGGTTTAGTTGGATATTTTGGCTATGAAACGATTCGCTATATCGAACCAAGATTAAATAAAAAACAAAAAGCTGATCCTATAGGTTCACCTGATATTTTATTAATGGTTTCCGATGAGGTAGTCGTATTTGATAATTTAAGTGGCAAGTTATTTCTCATCGTGCTTGCTGATTCAGGAAATAGACAAGCCTATGACAACGCCGTTTCGAAATTGGAAGAATTAGTATCTCGACTTAATCAACCAATTGAACCAATCTCAAAAAACGAAAACCGCAACGAAGTGGAAGAAGGCGACTTTATTTCTGGTTTCAATCAGGAAAATTATGAGGCAGCGGTTGATAAGATCAAAAACTACATCGTTGATGGTGACTGCATGCAGGTCGTATTATCACAACGATTGTCAATACCCTTCGAAGATGCGCCTATTCAACTTTACCGTGCGCTGCGCTGTTTAAACCCATCGCCTTATATGTATTTTATGGATCTTGATGAATTTCATATTGTCGGTTCATCACCTGAAATTTTAGTCCGGCTCGAAGATAGTGCGGTAACAGTAAGACCAATAGCCGGAACACGGCCGCGCGGCAAAACCGAGTCAGAAGATTTAGAATTTGAAGAAGATCTTTTGAACGACCCAAAGGAACTGGCAGAACATTTAATGTTAATCGATCTTGGCCGCAATGATGTTGGACGAGTTGCTGAGATGGGTAGTGTAAAGTTAACCGACAAGATGATTATCGAACGTTATTCACATGTTATGCATATTGTGTCGAATGTCTCTGGCACGCTGCTAAAAGACATGGATGCAATCGATGTATTAAGAGCAACTTTTCCTGCTGGTACCGTATCTGGTGCGCCGAAGATACGCGCAATGGAAATTATCGATGAGTTGGAACCGGTAAAACGTGGTGTCTACTCTGGCGCAGTTGGCTATCTCGCATGGAATGGCAATATGGATACCGCCATTGCCATTCGCACAGCTGTGATTAAAGATAAGGTATTGCATATACAGGCCGGCGCGGGCATTGTTGCTGACTCTATTCCGCGCAATGAATGGGATGAAACCATGAATAAAGGCCGGGCGATCTTTCGTGCGGTAAATATGGCAACCAAAGGCTTGTAATAAAAATGCTATTAATGATTGATAACTACGATTCATTTACCTTTAACCTGGTGCAGTACTTTGGTGAATTAGGTCAGGAAGTGACTGTATTTCGAAATGACCAAATTAGTATTACCGAAATAAAAGAAATGTCTCCTAAGCAGATTGTCATTTCTCCTGGGCCCTGTACGCCTAATGAAGCAGGTATTTCAATTGAGGTCATCGAGGAGTTTAAAGATAAATTACCAATATTAGGTGTCTGTTTAGGCCATCAAAGTATTGGACAGGCATTTGGCGGCAAAATTGTGCATGCTAATGACATAATGCATGGCAAGACGTCAGAAATTTATCATCATAATAGTGATGTATTTTCAGGTTTTACCAATCCGTTTACGGCTACACGCTACCATTCATTAGTAATCGATAAAGCTTGTTTACCAGATTGCCTTGAGATTACAGCATGGACCCAAGACAACGATGGAAATATCGATGAAATCATGGGTGTACGTCATAAGGAATTACCCATTTCCGGTGTACAATTTCATCCGGAATCAATCCTTACTTCTTTTGGTCATGAGTTATTACAAAACTTTCTCAATCAGAACTAATTAAATAATGGATATTAAACAAGCACTAAATGAAGTCATTACCGGGCATGATCTAGAACGCAAAGATATGCATGACGTGATGCAAACCATCATGCAGGGTGAAGCGACACCAGCACAGATCGGTGGGTTGTTGGTCGCCCTACGTTTAAAAGGTGAGAGTGTCGGTGAAATTTCAGCTGCTGCTCAGGTCATGCGTGAGTTAGCTGAAAAAGTAACAGTAGATAATGAATATCTTGTCGATACATGCGGCACGGGTGGCGATGGTGCTAATACCTTTAATATCTCTACATGTTCTGCATTCGTTACTGCTGCCAGCGGCGCAAAAGTTGCTAAACACGGTAATCGTTCTGTCTCAAGCAAATCTGGCAGTGCTGATGTACTTGAAGCAGCAGGTATTGAACTGTCACTAAATGCTGAACAAGTCGCGAGTTGTATCAAGGAAGTAGGAATTGGTTTCATGTTCGCGCCCATGCATCATAGCGCGATGAAACACGCGATTGGCCCAAGGCGTGAATTAGGCATTAGAACATTATTTAACGTACTGGGGCCACTCACTAATCCTGCAGGCGCGCCTAATCAGGTAATCGGCGTATTCAGTAAAGACTGGTTAATACCTTTGGCCGAGACTTTAAAATTGCTTGGCAGCGAGCATGTAATGATTGTCCATGCACATGACGGCATGGACGAAATTAGTATTGCAACACCTACTGATGTTGTTGAATTAAATAATGGCGATATAAATTCATACACAATTGCCCCTGATGATTTTGGATTTACAGCAGAAACAATTACAAATCTTGCCGTGAATGATGTAAACGAAAGTCTAGGCATGCTCAATTCAGTCTTGAATAATAATGCAAATACCGCGGCAAAAAATATTGTTTGTTTAAATGCAGGTGCAGCGATTTATGTGTCGGGTAAGGCAACAAGTTTGGATGTCGGCATAAGTAATGCAAAGGAACTGATTGAATCAGGCGCAGCAAAACAAAAGTTGGATGAATTAATTACCTTTACTGAAAAGTTTAAATAATGGAAAGTTTACAAACCGATACACCAGATATTTTAAAATCAATCCTCAGTGACAAGGTTGAATATGTCTTGAGTTGTAAATCAAAAACCTCAATGGCTGATATTAAAATGATGGCTTCAGATACTGAACCAAATAGGGGATTTACCCAAGCTATCAAAACGACCATTGAATCTGGCAATCCAGCTGTGATTGCGGAAATAAAAAAAGCTTCTCCCAGTCGCGGCGTGATATGTGAGAATTTCAATCCAGCAGATATTGCTAGAAGTTATGCCGATGCCGGTGCAGCATGCTTATCAGTACTGACTGATATCAATTTTTTTCAGGGGCATGATGATTATCTAAAACAGGCAAGAGCTGCCTGTGCATTACCTATATTAAGAAAAGATTTTATGATCGATCCTTATCAAATTTATGAAGCAAAAGTCATCGGTGCAGATTGTATTTTGATAATCGTGTCAGCCTGTTCTGATATGTTAATGCAGGATTTGGTTGCTGCAGCAAACGAGTGTCAACTTGATGTTCTGGTTGAAGTGCATAACCGTGAAGAACTGGAGCGTGGACTTATGCTAAGGACACCATTAATAGGGATAAATAATCGTAATCTTCACACCTTCGAAACTACTTTAGATACAACACTTGGTCTATTAACAGATGTATTCCATGATCGTACTGTTGTCACAGAAAGTGGAATTCACTCGCAAGACGACGTGCAATTAATGAGAAAAAGTAATGTAAATGCATTTTTGGTTGGTGAAGCTTTCATGAAAACTGCGGACCCAGGTCTTGAATTAAAGTCCCTTTTTTTCTAGCATTATTTAACATACAGGGAATTTATATACATTAGTTTCCCATATATTCGTGTCATAATAGTTAACATATACAAATTCGTATTAAACAGGAGTTTGAAATGAAACGATATCTATACATTTTCTTAATATCCAGTTTTTTGACTGCGAGTGTTGTCCATGCTGAAACTTCGGGACTGGAACAAATATGGCAACTTGAAGGTTTAAAAAATCCGGAATCAGTCGTTTACGATAAAGCTAACGAACGATTATTGGTTTCAAATGTTGATGGCGGCGCGATGGACATGGATGGTAATGGTTCCATCAGCGTAGTATCGCTAGACGGCAAGATGAGTAATGCTGAGTGGGTGACTGGCCTGAATGCACCAAAAGGTTTAGCAATCACTGGCAATAAACTCTATGTTGCCGATATTGATACATTAATTGAAATCGATCTGACATCAGCAACAATAACGAATAGTTTTACGGTGAGTGATGCAAAATTTCTGAATGATGTTGCTGCTGATGATAAAGGTAATATCTATGTTTCTGATATGATGCTTAACCGAATACATCGATTACAAGATGGAAAGTTTGAAATATGGTTGGAAGGCGATATGTTGGAAAACCCAAATGGATTACACTTTGAAGAAGATGACATTATGTTGGGTAGTTGGGGGGTAATGACAGATGGATTCGCAACTGATGTGCCCGGTCATCTAAAGAGAATCTCACTCAAAGATAAAGAAGTTTCGTCAGTAGGAGATGGCACACCAATAGGTAATCTGGACGGAGTTGAAGGCACGGAAGCTACAGGTTTTTATGTGACAGATTGGTTAAATGGAAAGCTATTACATATTAGCCGCGATGGCGCGGTCACTATGCTTTTGGATTTGAATCAAGGCAGTGCTGATCACGAATATATCATTGAACAAGACTTAATCTTAATCCCGATGATGAAAGATAATTTACTCAATGCATATAAACTGAATTAGTTTTTCGAAAAGAGCATGTCATTCATTATGACATGCTCATTCTTTATAATTACTCTATTCAATATCATTATAAGATTGCAATCTTCTTAAGATTATTATCTATCCGAGAAATAACTATTCAGTTATTATTTAGCAGATATTTAATGGAGGACTGAATATTGTTCGATATTCAAGATCTCGAGTCGTATTATAATCAAGGCTTAGCCAATACAATCGAACTGTCGACCAGTCCTTTATTCTATGCGCAATGCGGCCTGATATTTATGGCAATCGTACTTGCTTTCACCTTCGCGCATGTGCTGAAAAATTATTTTCCAATACTGCGTGATGAACCAAAGCCCGGTATCTTTTTTAAGTTTAGAAAAACAATATATCAGACCGGTGATCTCTTATTTCCATTACTGAATATTGCATTACTTGGTCTCTCTACAGATTTAAGTATTGAGCTATTAAGTCAAAACTGGTTGGTAAAAATTGCACAAAGCCTGGCCGTTGTCTTCATGCTATTTTCTATCATCAATCGATTTATTAGTAACAAACTCGTACGCCGTATGGTGACATGGATTGCGATACCGATTGCCTTATTACATATATTTGGCTGGCTAGATGACGTCACTGCCTATCTGGATACGATTGCGGTCAAGATAGGTAATATCCGAATATCTGCTAATGGTATTGCAAGAGTCATAATTTTTGGGTTTATACTTTTCTGGCTGGGTCGTGTCTTAAACCAGATTGGTCAGCAATTGATACGTAGTCAGGAAGATCTGGACCTCGGAACGCGTGAGGTTTTTGCCAAACTATTTCAAGTCACACTGAGTGTTGTCATCTTCTTGTTATTACTGCAAGTGATGGGAATCAATCTGACGGCGCTTGCTGTGTTCGGCGGTGCTGTTGGTGTCGGCCTTGGTTTTGGGCTGCAGGCTATCGCATCAAATTTTATTTCAGGGATTATTATTCTGCTCGACCGTTCATTAACGGTAGGCGATTACGTCGAACTTGAAGATGGGCGTGGCGGTGTTATTCGAGAATTAAAAATGCGGTCAACTACGCTGGAGACGTTCGATGGCAAAGACATCATGGTACCAAACGAACAGTTTATTACTTCAAACTTTGTCAACTGGACACATAAAAATCATAAACAACGTTATTCACTAGAATTTCAAGTCGCTTACAAAACTGATCTACGTAAACTCTTTGAATTGCTAAGAGAAGTTGTTGCCAGTCACCCTGATGTAATAAGCGGAGAGAGTATACCTATCGAGGAACGACCAGACGCTGAAATCGCCGGCTTTGGTGAGTCAGGAGTAGATATTCTGGTTGAGTTCTGGATGGAAGGAATTGATGATGGTAAAAACCGTGTCGGTGCAGATTTAC
>JBCCHP010000020.1:0-14407 GCA_039028675.1 Pseudomonadota bacterium
CAAAAATTGTTTCTACGATAATCAATATCTAACAGTTCACAATAGCTTATTAATTCTTTCATCAGATAATTCAGCATCTGAATGACTTTTTCATAATCCAGATTAAAACTGGCCTGATAACGCGTGACAATTTCTTTCAGCTTTTTCTCGGAGCGTGCATGATTTCCCAAGGCAGCACTTTCAATAATTTCATTCGTGAGTGTTGACAGTTGCGTCAGATATTCCTTACTACTAGAGGGCTTAAGCGTGGGCTTGATAGGTTTACTTTGTATACCGACGACGATGTTTTCAGGTAACTGCCATTTTTCGGCAATATACTTACCAATCGCGCTAAAGGTCATTCCCAGAGAGCGCTTACAGGCCTTTTCTTCATCAATTCCTTTTTCAATGACCAGATTTAGTATTTCATTGTATTCATCGGCAAGATAGAAAATGGTGATTTGTTTACCAATATTGTGAAACATACTGGCCAGAAAGGCCTCTTCAGAATTGATACTTTTTGATTTTTTGGTCAGATGTCTTGCAAATATTGCGCTTACAAATGATTCGCAAGCATTGCTCTTGAGTAATTCAGCCATCGGTCCATTGGTCAGTTTTTCAAACACCATGATGCTGATCGACATTGATTGAATCTGACTAACACCTAGAATCACGATCGCTCTGGAGATGGTATTGATTTCTCCACCAAACTGGCCATAACTCGCAGAGTTGACGAGACTTAAAATTTTTCCACTTAATGACTGATCACGAAGTATAATCTCGGCCAATTTATCCGCGCTATTCTTATCATTTTTCAGTTCCATTATTTGATTAACATTATTACCCATTACCGGAAAGTCCGGATTTTTTTCTAACGCACGTTCAAGTAGTAATAACGTCGATTGTTCTCTGGCATTTTGTTTATCATTAATGACAGGCACGTTTGTGATTTCTACATCACCATTCTCAACTTCAAGATAAGCATCGATATCGGCTTTCATTTCAATTGCGCTGGCATAACGTTGCTCAGTATTTTTTGCCAACGACTTCATGATAATACTCTCAAGTCTCTTATCGACTGATTTGTTGCGATTGGATGGCGGTAAAATACTTTCATTGATTATTTTATAAATCGACACCATTGAGTTATTGGCTTTGAACAACTGATGCTTGGTGAGCATCTCGTAGGCAATGACTCCGATAGAAAAAACATCAGACCAGGCACCTACCGGTTGGTTATTTAATAGTTCTGGAGACATATACTGCACAGTGCCTTTAATATCATTTTGTGATGTGCTGTTACCAGCAAAGTCAGAAATGCCAAAATCCATAATGCGCGGCATATCATTTTCATCAAGTAAGATATTTGCCGGATTTAAATCGCGATGAATAACACCTTTGTCGTGTGCATGCGATAAACCATCCAATACTTGTGAGATCAGAGTTACTGCTTCCATTACAGTCAGTGTTTGTTGCTTGATTAGATAATCACGTAATGTCACTCCTTTGACATAAGGGTAGACCAGATAGGGTTTGTCATTGTGTGCGCCAATCTCATATAAGGGGATAATATTTTGATGTTCCAGCGTACCCACGTTTCTCGCTTCATTAAATATTTGTTCACTGTCCTTGCTTCTATGAAGTAAGGTCTTAATTGCAACTTGTCTGTTTAATTCCAGATCTTTAGCAAGATAGACCACGCCTTGTGCACCCTTGCCAAGCTTTTCCAGTAATTGAAAACGATCAATGGTCTGAATGACTTGCTGCTCTTCCTGAGGCGTCTTTTTTTTCATCAAACCCGCTAGCATGCTCATACTCTTATTTTGATTTCTGTTGTATCGCGAGTGAAGCTTGATTCCTCAAGGTTTTAAAAAAACCCAATGCTTCCATCGATATTTTTATATTACTGTCTTCATGATCGGCATAGATCAAACCCAGACAGCGTTTATTAACGACTAATGGGTAGAGGACTAATAAGGTTGGTGTAGCCAATTCACGTAACCAGACCGGGACTCTGTTTTTGTATTCGTCAGAATTGACATCAAGAATGATATACTCCTTGCCTTTTCTTACTGTAGACACCATGACATCATCAGACTGATCAATGGTGTATCTAAAGCGTGGCATGATCTCGTCAAACTGATTGCCAAAACCAAATCTGGCAGATACCTGTTTGCTTTTGGGGTCATGAATGGCAAATAACACACGATTGAAACCCATGCCGCGATAGATTGTTTCAAGCACCATGGTGAGAATGTCATTGATGCTATATTCCTCTAGCATCGCATTAGTGATTTCCGAGATGCCGTTGACCAGGATATCTTGTTGGCTCTGTTTTTTATTATCGAGGGCTACTTCAATCTCAGTTTGACCAATATCTACCTCATCCTGTTTTTGTTTGACTTCAGTATCCCATTTATCTTCCTGTGTTTTCGTTTCATCAACTTTTCTCAATTCATTAAATACGGTGACCTTACTCGTATCGATATTTAAGATACGCGTAAATTCTTCCGCTTCAGTAATTGAGGATTCAAGTAAATTCTGAATTTTATCCTTATTTATGCCAAGGGCATCCTGGTAACGATTGATAAATTCCTCATATCGCGCTTCGTCTGCCTGACCATCATGATTAATTTCGCATAATTCATTCGAGAATGCGGTGAGTTGTTTTATTTGTTCATCACTATTTTTAGCCTTGGGCAGTGTTTCTTCTGGAAGGGGACTCATGCTATCAACAATGATTGCAGGAAGTTTCCATTCGCGTGCAATGCCGCGCCCTAGATCATGATAGCTGACGCCTAGTACTGATCGCATTGCCTGACTTTCATCAATACCTTTACTGACAACCATATTATTTACAGCTTCATAATCTTCAGGAAAATAATAGATAGTTAATAGTTTGCCCAATTTATAAAACATAGAGGTAACGAAACAGGTTTCAGTATCCTGTTCATCTATGTTCATAATTGATTTGGCTTGTTCACGTGCAATGATGCCACTCATTAACGCGGTATAAGCAGCATTTTTCATATCATTCGCCTGTTCAGTATTTTGCAGATGTTCAAACAGAATAATACTGAGTACCGCAGCTCTTACCTGTTCATATCCGAGGATGACTACTGCACGCGATACGGTGGTTATCTCTCCGCCGAACTGACCATAAAAAGAAGAATTGACCAGCCGTAATAATTTTGTAGTAAGTGCATAGTCTTTAAGTATGACATTGGATAATTCATTGGCTGAACTTTTATTCGACCCCGATGTTTTTTGATTGATATCAGTAATGTTGCTGGAGATAGCCGGAAAGTCCTGCTTGCGTTTCATTCGCCGCAACAAGAAACTAACCGCGCTCGCAGTGTTATTCTCTGATGTTACTTCATTACCCAGATCCTCTTTTATGTATTGCTTTAATGCAGCTTGCATTTCTTCGCTAGTAGCAAAACGTTTTTCAGGATCTTTATTTAATGCCTTTAGACAAATGGCATCGAGATTATTATCTATTTCCGGGTTGCGTTTAGAGGGTGGAACGATTTCTTCATTGCTGATTTTAAACATCACTGCCATTGCATTATTGGCTTGATACACTTGATGACCTGTAAGCATCTCATACAGGATTAAACCACAGGCGAAAATATCGACGGCAGGTGTTAACTCACTATTATTTAATTGTTCGGGCGCAAGATAGTTCACGGTACCTGTGACCTCGGTACTTGCAGTGACACTACCGACGAGTACGGAAATTCCAAAATCCATCACATAGACCTTGCCGTCTTCATCAAGCATGACATTAGAAGGATTCAAATCACGATGGATAATTTGATTATTATGTGCATAACCAACGCCTGCCAGAATTTGATCGATAATCCTGACAGCATCATATTGTTTTAGCGCTGTTTCGCGTTGCAGTTTTTGTTTGAGCTGCTCTCCTTGATAATAATGATAAACAAGAAAAGGCAAATCCTGTTCAA
This sequence comes from Pseudomonadota bacterium, assembly GCA_039028675.1. Lineage (GTDB taxonomy): Bacteria > Pseudomonadota > Gammaproteobacteria > Eutrophobiales > Eutrophobiaceae > JANQNX01. The sequence goes on from JBCCHP010000020.1 coordinate 3,948, forward strand.
ACCCTATCTCATAAAGAGGCACGATATTCTGATGTGATAATTGACTGACATTTAAAGCCTCTTGTTTTAGATGTTCTGGATTCTGATGATGTTTATCCAGCGTTTTTATCGCGACTTGTCTGCCTAGTTCTGAATCTTCAGCCAGGTAGACAATACCTTGTGCGCCTTTACCGAGAACACCGATAGGTTGAAATCGACCCAAATGGTCAGGCAATGAGGAATCAAAGATTCTGTTCTTTGCGATTGCGTTCATATGAATTACTCAGAAGTCCAGACAATATAACGGCTAAATCGTTATTTGCTTGAGGCAAAATACGATGTATGGGAATGACTTGTTTCACATGCAATTTTCAATGAGAATGGTTGAAAAATAGTATTTTTATGTCTCCAAAGCGTTCATCAATTCACGGACAGTGGTCTTCTCGTTGGGCTTTTATTCTGGCCGCAACTGGCTCAGCAGTGGGCCTCGGCAATATCTGGCGATTCCCTTATCTAGCTGGCGAAAATGGCGGCGGTGCTTTTGTGCTTGTCTACCTGTTTTTTGTCTTGCTAGTGGGCATTCCAATTATGATGGCTGAGGTATTAGTTGGAAGAAGAGGGCGGCAAAGCCCGATTAATACCATGCGTACTCTGGCTGCAGAAGAGGGACTATCGCCTTATTGGAGTTTGCTCGGCTGGATGGGTGTATTAGCCGGTTTTATTATTCTTTCTTATTACAGTGTCATTGCAGGCTGGACGATTGCTTATATTTTCCGCACAGGCGCTGGAATATTTGTCGACGCTGATGCGCAACTAACCGAAACGATCTTCACTAATTTAATTTCTGATCCCGAGAAACTTCTCGCCTGGCATACCTTGTTTATGATGATGACGATTATGGTAGTTGCTCGGGGCGTAAAAAGTGGACTGGAGAAAGCAGTGAAATTTCTTATGCCTGCTTTGTTCTTTTTGTTGCTGGTCATGGTGGGATACGCGATGAGTACAGAAAAATTCTTTACGGGTATAAATTATTTGTTCGTACCCGATTTTTCTGTGTTGTCAGAAAAAAATCTGATTGCCGATATCTTATTACCCGCTTTAGGCCAGGCTTTTTTTAGTCTGAGTTTAGGCATGGGCGCAATTATGATTTATGGTTCTTACCTCTCACAAAAATCTTCAATTGTCGGTACCAGTGTCTCCATTGCGCTTGCGGATACGTCTGTCGCGTTATTGGCAGGTATTGCAATATTCCCGATCGTATTTACTTATGGTTTGGAACCAGCAGGTGGCCCTGGCCTTATCTTTATCTCTTTGCCAATCGCATTTGGACAGATGCCATATGGTACCTTCTTTGGTTGTTTGTTTTTCATATTGCTAGCGTTTGCTGCCTGGACGTCTGCAATTTCTCTTTTAGAACCTGCCGTTACCTGGTTGGTGGAGAATCGAAATATGAACAGAATTAAAGCAACTGCACTAGCAGGTAGTATTGCCTGGGTATTAGGTGTGGTTACCGTTCTGTCATTTAATCAATGGGCATTTTCTTTTACTTTTGCCGGTAGCGTGAAGGAAAATGGTTTATTTGATGTTATGGATATTTTAACTGCCAATATAATGTTACCAATAGGTGGTTTGTCGATCGCCGTGTTTGCTTCATGGTTCATGTCGCGTCAATCGACAGTTGAAGAACTCGCTATAGGCGATAGTCGATTATATCAATGTTGGCGTATCGCGGTTCGTTACATCGCGCCAGTCGGCGTAATCTTAATCTTTTTACAATCAATTGGTCTGTTTGGTTAATTCAGTTTTATATCTTACTAAGCAGTGAAAAGAATTAACAAAAAACAACAGGTCAATTATTCTGCTAATGAAATGTATCGCCTCGTGAATGATATCGAGTCATATCCTGAATTTTTGCCCTGGTGCACTGCTGCAAAAATTCTTGAACAAGAGGAACTGGCATTAGTGGCATCTGTTTCGATTGCTATTGGAAAGATAAGACAAAGTTTTACTACTGCCAATCGAATGCAAGCTGACGAGGTAATCAACATGCAACTGGTTGAAGGCCCGTTTAAAAAGTTAGTGGGTGACTGGCAATTTCAGGCAATCAATGAAAAGGAATGCGTGGTATCACTGGATATGCAGTTTGAATTTAAGAATAAAATACTTAAGCACACCTTAGGTCATGCATTTAATAAAATAGTAGATTCATTAGTCGATGCATTTGTAAGTCGAGCACAAACGGTCTATGGGCTCCGTTAAAGTAAATGATTAATTTTATTATTTTATAAGGAAAGGTAAGACTTGCGGTAATCGTTTAATCGCCGGGCGTTATCGTGTCCCAGATTCTCCCAAAAAAGCCTTCTTCTTTTTTCTCTTTTTCGGGAACAACAAACGTTTCATCGGTCACGATATCATTTTCTGTTCTAGGTAAGGTACTAACTTCAATATCACCACTGATATGTGACAGTTTTTCATCAACAAAATGTAAGGTCACATGACGCTGTTCTCTAACACCACCGCCTTTTTGATAACTATAAATATATTCCCAACGTTCACTATGAAAAGGATCCACTATAACGGGTGTGCCCATAATAAATTGTACTTGTTGCTTATCCATACCTGGACGTAGTTTATCCAGCATTTCCTGTTCGATGACATTACCTTGTTGGACATCAATTTTATAAAGTAGAGGGACGTTATAACCTCCATCAAAACTTCTTGAACATGCACTAAGCAGGATAAACAAAAGAATAAGTGGTAAAAGATTTTTCATGAAAACTTGGTAACTGTTTAAAAAAACGAGCATAACCTCAGAAAGTTAATTCCTCAACGACATTTATTCACAATTACTTTATAATTTTCACATTAAATGCAGATATATCCCAATAGGAGGTTGTTGTGGAAGCGCTAGATTTAAAAAAGGCCGGGTTAAAGGCGACGTTGCCAAGGCTACGAATTTTGGAAATTCTTGAGAAAGCAGCTGAATCTCATTTAAGTGCGGAAGATGTCTATAAAATCCTTCTTGAAGCTGGTGAAGAAGTCGGGTTGGCAACAGTGTATCGCGTCTTGACCCAGTTTGAATCAGCAGGCTTGGTAATGCGGCATAATTTTGATTCAGGACATTCAGTTTTTGAACTTGATCGTGGTGAACATCATGATCATATGGTTTGTACAGAGACTGGAAAGGTAGTTGAATTTCATAACGACCAAATTGAAAAATTGCAAAAAGAAATTGCAAGTGAACACGGTTTTGAAATTGTTGATCACAGTTTAGTCTTGTATGTAAAACCTAAATCCTGATTTTATCAATTTAGGCGTGTTCGTAATCTGATTTTAAACTCATAAAAAATCTAAACAGTAACGGGATAACAAATAACGTCAGCACTGTTGAAAACGCTAAACCCCATACTATTGCAGTAGCAACGGGACCCCATATCAACGATTTTCCCGCGAGACCTGTTGCCAATGAAAACAAACCGGCGATGGTTGTGAGAGACGTAATTAATACCGGTATCACTCTTCTTCTTGCTGCATAGACTGTTGCATGCAACACACTCATTCCATCATTCAATCTTGAATTGCCGGCTGATATTAATACGATGGCGGCGTTGACAGATATGCCAGCGAGCGCCACGACTCCATATAAAGTATAGAGACTTAAGGGATTATTAGTCACTAGCAAGCCTAATACGACGCCAGTAAATGCAAGGGGAATCGTCGCAATTATCATTAAAGGTTGCCAATAACTTCTAAATTGTGTCCCGAGAATAATATAGATCAGTCCCAAGCCGAGTAAAAATAACATGATCATCGCATTGAGACTTTCTTTAATGTCATCAAGTTCTCCGGAAAAATCCAGATTAACGTCGGGATAATTAGCTTGAATTTGCTGCCAGTGATTGCTTAACAGTTTATTTGCTGCAACCGTATCAGTGATTTCTTCATCAATATCAGCTTCTAAAGTTATAGCCCGTTTAAAATTATAATGACGGATATTGCGTTGCCCTAGTCCGTACTCTGCATTGACCAGTTCGCCGAGTGCAACAGACTTTCCGTTTGGCAATGATAGGGTTTGTCTGAGTAGTTCATCGATATCTGGCCAATCGTTTTGTTTGGCAACGACGCGCAGTTTGATTTCTTCTCCCGCATCTTGAAAACTGGTTACAATTTCGCCATCAATAAAGGCTTTAATCGACCGACTTAGTGAAATAGGATTTACGCCGGTTTGTTTGATGGCTTCGCCATCCAAATCGAGTACCAGTTCCGGGTTACCAGGCCGATAATCGAGTGAAATATTACTGTATTCTTTTTTATCTTTCATAAACGCGACCATATCATCAGCCGCACTTTTAATAGTGGGGATGTCATCACCACGTATCTTGACACTTATTGCGCGTGAAGAAGGCGGACCATCAGAAAGTCGAAACTGATAGATATTTACTGGGCCAGGCACATCCTTCACCGCCAGCTCTACTGCGTCAGCTACAATTTCAACATGTCGTGAGTCAGGCTTGGCTGGATTCAAGCTAATCATTATTTGACCTACGTTATCGCCAAATAATGGCTCGGTTTCGGTAAATACCTGACCCGCGTAGGCAACAGAACCTCTTAACTCTTCCGGATAAATTTGTTCTACTGCAAGTTGTTCGATTTTAAGTAAGGTTGAACTGGTCTCTTCCAGTGTTGTACCGCGTGGCATTTCAATATTTACATAAAAAAGCCTGACTGCATCCGACTCAAAGAAATTAAAACGAATCTTTTCAAAATAGAGTGTGGCGACTGCCAATGCGAATATCGTGCAAACGAATACTATCGAAATGATCGGGTAACGTAATGCCTTTAATAACAACCTGATATAATTACGCCGCAATTTTTGAGTATAGGTATTACGAACACGTTGTACTTTTCCAGGATTTTTAAAATTAATCTTTGTAGCAATAACGTGCGCGGGCAACATCCAGTAGGCCTCAAATAAACTCAACGCGAGAGCCAGTGTCACTACGATAGGGATGACTTTCATAAACTCGCCTAATATGCCTGGCATTAGCATTAAAGGAAGAAATGCTGCAATTGTTGTCATGACTGAGGTGGTAACCGGGGCAAACACTTCTTTCAGGGCTGCAAGTGCTGCTGACAAACCATCCATGCCTTTCAGAATACGCTGATAGATCGCTTCTACGACTACCACCGCATCATCAACGATCATACCAAGCGCAATGACAACGCCGAGTAATACCGTATTGTTAAGTGACATATTATAAGTATTTAAAACGAGGAAGGTGCCGCATAAGGTAAAAGGAATACCAATACTGGTAAGCAATGCGATCTTGGTACCAAGAAAAATCCAGGAAACGATTAACACCATTGTTAGGCCTATTAACGCATTATTCTGCATTAATGCCAGCGCTTCTCTGGTTGAAATCGTTTGATCATCCAACAGATGCAATTTGACGCCAATCGCTTCGCTAAACTTATTTTTCTCAGAAATGTAGGCATTAACGCGATCGATAAGATCAATAACATTTGTTTGCGATTGCTTCGTGATGGATAGCAAGGCTGATGGCTGACCATTAAAACTTACGATCTCTACTGGTTCTTCGGTGGTTCTGACGAGCTCTGCCAAATTTCCTAATGGCACCACACCATTTGCCGTTACTACAGGATAATCAGCCAGCGTATCAGGACTGGCGTTAGTGCCAGCGATGCGTATGATCCATTGACCATCTTTGGTATCAATATCACCAGCAGAGACATCCCGAAAATAACTTTGCACAGTATCGCCCAGATCAGCAGGCGTTATACCAAGCCCCTGTAAACGTTCTGGATAAAAACGAATATGTAATTCTGGATCACTTAAGCCAAGATCATTGACGCGATCAACCCCTTTTATCAGCTCCAGATCTTTTTTTACATTAAATGCCTGTTTACGTAAGTTCTCATCATTCCCAGCACTACTGACAACAACACTGGCTGATGGAAAGGCATTTGATGTGGTAATTTCAACAACAATCGGATCTTCTGCGTCTTCAGGTAATTCATCTGTATATTTATTCTGTACTTCACGACGAAGATCAATTAAGCGTTTATCAAATGTTCGTTCATCGATCTGGTTAAATCTTATCAGTATGTAGGAAATACCCTCACGACTGGTACTGGAAACAAAACGTATATCCTGAACTGAACTGCGAATTGCATCTTCAAGCGGATCGGTAATACGTTTTTCTACATCGATTGCAGAAGCGCCAGGTAAGAATGTATAGACGCTGATCCAGTTAAAATTTATCTCTGGATCCTTTGCCCTTGGCATTTGCAAATAAGAGATTGCACCCAGTATGATGGCCAAACCAAATGTCAGATTGGCAAGAACATGGTTATTTAGAAAACGACCTAACCAGTTCATCTTATTCCTGGATAGTAATTATATCGTTGTGATTTATAGAATACTGACCTTCAGTCACAATCCTGCTATCCAATGACATTGTTGTAGGACTTGCGCGTCCAGCTTGTACACTGTCAATAGGAATAAATTCAGCTCGATCACCATTGATAGTAAATACACCGTACTGTTCTGCACGACGCACCAAATATTCTCCTGGAATATGGGGGCGATTATCTTGCCAGTTTAGATTACCAGTCGCGCCCGGTAATGCTGTTTCATTATCAAAAACCAATCGCACTTCACGATTACGTGTTTCAGAGTTTATTGATTCACTTATACGTCGCAGATTCAACTTTTGTCGTTTATCATCTGCGGTAAACCATAAGGACTCTGCTGCTTTTATTTGTGCTGAATCCTGACTGTGAATTTGAGCGGATACTTCAAGATTATCGATATCCAGAATCATTAATAATGCAGTACCAATATTAGTGTATTGACCCACAGCACTGATTCGTTCAATGATTAAAGCTCGAAATGGGGATTTGACCAAACAACGATCAATATTGATTCTTGCTTGTTTTAATTCGGCTTTTGTTCCATTGATGTTGGCATTGATAACATTTAAATCTGATTCGCGCTCATCTAATAATTCTTCAGAAACAGATTGTTTCAACGTGAGCTGTTTGGTTCGCTCTAATCGCCTTTTGGCCAGACTTAGTTGCGCTTGTAAACTTTCCAATGAAGCTTCAATTTGTTTTTTTGCAAGCTCATAATCCGTACAGTCGAGTTTAACAAGTGTATTTCCTTGCGTGACAATATCTCCAACGCGAACTGGTAATGCGTCAACTTGAGCCTGAATACGTGAACTAACGGTGGTGCTATTTAAACTGACTACAGTTGCAGGCGCTGAGCGCTCAGGAAAGATAGCGACTTCAGCAAGAGTCTGTGTACTGACCGTTTTTACTTCAGCGGCATTAATATTGATTAATGGCGATAAAATTAGCACGGCAATTGAAAAACAAAATACAGATATATTCATAAAAAGTTTATTAAGAAATTATATTTTTATTAAGGAGATATCCAGACAAACCACATGACAGGATTTTCCAGCTTAGATACTAGTTTAACATTTGTTTAGTGTATCGTTTCGAGCAATTTTTCCGCGTTCGCGCGACTTTCTTTTGTGATTTCCAGGCCAGCTAACATTCTTGCCAGTTCATCGATTCGCTCGACGCGATTAAGTTGCTCGACATGTGTTTTAATTTGATTGCTTTCATCTTTTTTACTGACGCGACAATGATGCTGACCACAGGAGGCAACCTGTGCGAGGTGTGTCACACAAAATATCTGTCTTGAATTTGATAATGTTGCCAGCATTTTACCTACAACCTCGGCGATACCCCCACTGATACCTGTATCGACTTCATCAAATATTAGTGTCGGTACACTATTAGTACTGATACCAATAATCTGAATTGCTAAACTTAATCGAGATAGTTCTCCTCCCGATGCGACTTTAGTTAGTGGACGTAGAGGTTGTCCTGGGTTGGTCGAAACAAGAAACTGTATTGTATCCATACCGTATTCGCGAACGACCTCATCATCAATTTGTTCTACACTAATTGAAAAGGTACCACCGATGCCTAATTCATGCATTTTTTCTGTAACAGAAACGGATAGTGAACTGGCTAATTCTTGCCGCTTTGCATAAAGTTGTTTGGCTTGCTCTTTATAATCTATATTGATGTTTTCTAGTTTCGCTTGTAAGGCATCATAGTGTTCTTGCCCATGTTCCAGCTTATTTAATTCATCCTCTAATGCCTGAAAATGTTCAGTTAACTGATCCGGCTTAACATGATGCTTACGTGCTAATTCATGATAACGATCCAGTCGATGTTCAATTTGTGTTAACGATTCCTGATCATTATCGGTTTGTTCTATTTTTAAGCGTAATTCAGCGATCGCTTCATCCACCTGAATCATTGCTTGATTAAATAGTTCAGTCACATTTGAAAGTGACGCATCATACTTTTCCAAATCAGCGAATTTACTTTGGTAAATAGCCAGCTGTTGACTGAAAGCATTATCAGATTCAGACAATCTGTTGATTGCTTCTGCACAGGTCGAAATAATTTGCTGGGAATTAGCGAGTTTTTTATGCGTTTGGTTAAGTGTCTCGTATTCGTTTTCGCTAATATTGAATTCATTTAACTCATCGATCTGATACCTGAGTAACGTCAGTCGGTCTTCATAATTTTCACCATTAGTTTTTATTTCGCTAAGTTCCTGTTTCAATTGTTTCCAATCCAGATAAAGTTGCCGAACCAAACTTAATAAAGTTTCATAATCACCATTTTCGTCGAGTAGTTGACGTTGAATATTAGGTTTCCCCAGAGATTGGTGTGCGTGTTGACCATAAATATCGATTAGGTATTGCCCTATTTCGCGAAGCGTTTGTAACGGAACAGGACTGCGATTCAGATAGGCTCTTGAACGACCATCTTTACTGACGACACGACGAACAAATAACTCGTTATCATCGGTATCAATATCAAGTGAATCCAGCTGTGATTTCACCATCGGCAAATCAGTTAATGAAAACACACCGGTTATTTCAGTTTTATCAGCACCACCCCTAATAAGATTATTATCAGCTCGGTCGCCAAGAATTAATCCAATGGCATCCAGTAAAATTGATTTTCCTGCCCCAGTCTCCCCGGTAAACACGGTCATGCCAGAAGCAAAATCAAGCTCAAGATGTTGTATGATGGCGAGGTCAGAAATGACCAGACGTTGTAGCAACGTTATTTACTCCAATGAAGCTTTTCACGCAAAATGTGAAATTGATCGTGATCTGGCGGGTGTATAAGATGAATCTTCTTCCCTTTTTTCATGATCCTGACTTTATCACTTGGTGCTAATTCCTGGATGATTTTTCCATCAAACGTCAATCTTGCTTGATCATTTTCACGAGTTCCAATAACAATCTCGATTTGGCTATCCCCACTGACAACTATTGGGCGATTGGTGAGCGAATGTGGACAGATGGGGACAAGCACCAGCGCATCCAGTGATGGATGTACCACAGGACCACCTCCTGATAAGGCGTAGGCGGTAGAACCCGTCGGTGTTGCCACGATTAATCCATCAGAACGATGTTTATGTACAAACACACCATTAATATAGGTATCGAGTTCGACTAGTTTGGCAATATTCCATTTCTGGATGATGACATCGTTTAAAGCGTAATCCTCAACAATGCAATCATCACCGCGGAATACCTGACCCCTGAGCAGGAACCGAACGTCTTCAACATATTGCCCATTTAGCACCTGATCCAGATTTCTGGCAATTTCTTCAGCAGGTATATCCGACAAAAATCCAAGTCGTCCCATATTGATACCAAGTAAAGGCACCTCGGCTTCGCATAGCAAATGGGCAGCCATGAGCATTGTGCCATCACCACCAATAGCAATAGCAAGATCACAATGATCAGCTATTTCGTGTTTGTCGACCACAGGATAGCCATTAACATCAATCAGATCAGCACAGCAGGCGTCCAATACAACATCCTGCTGTTTGGTAGAAAAATACGCTAATAATTCGTTAAGCGTTTCTCCCACCGCGCGCACACCTGAATTTGTGATAAGTCCAATCTTAGAGAACATGACTACCTGTTTCTGCCTTTAATTAAGTCAAACATATCATGGCTGCACAAACCGACCAAAAACTTCCTTACTCAATTTGGCATAATCAGTCATGCAGTTTTGCACTCTCAGGGAGAGAGTGCTAAATTCCTGCTATCATCTTTATTTATTTTGTATTCAATTTTTTATGGTATCGAGTACAGATTCATCTCAATTAAATGAACGAAGCCTGCATCTATTTAAGGTATTGGTTGAACATTTTATTGATGATGGCCAACCAGTAGGATCGCGCACGCTTTCCAAAGATTCCGACCTAAATCTCAGTCCGGCCACAATCAGAAATGTCATGGCAGATTTAGAAGATCTTGGATTATTGCACTCACCTCACACTTCTGCAGGACGAGTGCCAACGGCTAGAGGTTATCGATTATTTGTCGATAGTTTATTGCGGGTAC
>JBCCHP010000021.1:0-14196 GCA_039028675.1 Pseudomonadota bacterium
AATCTTTTAATTTTGCACTATAGTCTTCAACGGGTCTTTCAGCAGAAGTGGAATCTTTTTTATCAACGCCAGCCATAATGTTTAATAATAAGGCAGCATCTTCTGCAGTTTGTGTCATTGGCCCAGCTTGATCGAGACTGGAGGCAAAGGCGATCATGCCATAACGAGAGACACGCCCATAAGTCGGTTTTAATCCTGTAATACCGCAAAGTGAAGCTGGTTGTCGAATAGAACCTCCTGTATCTGTGCCGGTCGCGGCAGGACATAATCTGGCAGCAACTGCGCTGGCAGAACCACCAGATGAGCCACCAGGAACATACTCTGTATTCCATGGATTTTTTACAGGACCGTAATAACTGGTTTCATTAGATGAGCCCATTGCGAATTCATCCATATTGGTTTTACCTAATATGACCAAACCCGCATCATTCATTTTATTAATCACTGTCGCATCATAAGGGGCGATAAAATTATCCAGCATTTTTGAACCAGATGATGTTTTAATATCTTTTGTACAAAAAATATCTTTTTGAGCTATCGGTATTCCAGCGAGTTTTGCTGCTTTGTTAGAGGTTCTTAATTTATCAGCTTGCTTTGCTTGTGCTATTGCATAATCTTCATTGATTGTGACATAACAATTTAAATATTCGTTATGTTGTAGACTGTGGTCAAGATAAAGACGAGTCAGTTCCTCGCTACTGATATTTTTTTGTTCGAGAGCGACAGCAAGTTCTGCCAAAGTAGAATTCAACATAAAGTCTGTTTTAATTACTCGATGACTTTAGGCACGAGATAATAGCCATCTTCAGTCAAGGGCGCGTCTGCTTGAAATTGTTCCCGCTGGTTAGATTCAGTCACCGCATCCGGGCGTAGTTTGGCCGCAATTTCTAATGGGTGTGCCAGTGGCTCAATTTCTGTCGTATCTACGGCATTCATGCGCTCAACCAGCTGCAAAATATTGGATAATTCGTCACAGTAAGCAGGCACGTCAGTTCCGTTAATTTGCAACCGAGCCAACCAGGCGATTTTCTCAATTTCGGATTTATCTAGGGACATAAAATTGTGTTCGTTATCCATTGAAAAAAATAGGAATTTAACATATTACTTTGCTTGCCCAAAGCCTCACCCGTTGATAAAGTTACCACTTCTGAAGCAGGTGATCTGAGCGAGGTTCAGAACCGCTTATGTGGCTAATTTTAAAGAGCTTTAAGGAGTTCGGTGTAAGGCAGACCCAACGTCATCCATCCCTTGTTTCTACCGGACAGTTGTCTAAATTTCTAAGTTATTGGTTTAATTAATGTTTAATCGAATTAGAGGATTATTTTCCAACGATCTATCCATCGATCTGGGTACCGCAAACACACTTATTTACGTTCGAGGCAAGGGCATAGTACTGAATGAACCCTCTGTCGTCGCGATCCGCAAAGATGGTGACACCATCAATGCAAAATCGATTCGGGCGGTTGGCGCGGAAGCAAAGCGCATGCTGGGAAGAACCCCAGGACATATTACTGCAATCCGTCCATTAAAAGATGGTGTCATTGCAGATTTCACTGTCACAGAAAAAATGTTGCAGTACTTTATTCATAATGCACATGGCTCTACCTTATTCAAACCTAGTCCACGTGTATTGGTTTGCGTTCCCTGTGGTTCCACCCAGGTTGAACGAAGAGCGATTAGAGAATCGGCGAGCGGTGCAGGTGCGCGTACAGTTCACTTGATTGAAGAACCAATGGCAGCGGCAATAGGTGCTGGTATGCCAGTTAGTGATGCAAGAGGTTCAATGGTATTAGATATTGGTGGTGGAACGACTGAGGTTGCGGTTATTTCATTAAATGGCATTGTATATTCTGATTCTGTTCGTATTGGGGGCGATCGTTTTGACGAAGCGATTATCAATTATGTGCGGCGTAATTACGGTAGTTTAATCGGCGACGCCACTTCAGAACGAATTAAACATGAAATTGGTTGTGCATATCCCGCAACCGAAATTAAGGAAATTGAAGTTAGAGGTCGTAATCTGGCAGAAGGCATTCCGCGCAGTTTTACTTTAAACAGTAATGAAATACTCGAGGCATTACAGGAACCATTAACCGGAATTGTTGGTGCTGTTAAAAATGCATTGGAAAAGACACCACCGGAGTTGGGTTCAGATGTTGCTGAACGCGGTTTGGTCTTAACGGGCGGCGGTGCGCTGTTACGCGATCTTGATCGTTTGTTGATGGAAGAGACTGGACTGCCAGTCATCGTTGCCGAGGATCCTCTGACATGTGTCGCGCGCGGCGGTGGCCGTTATCTGGAAATGATTGATGAGTTTGGAACGGATATCCTCGCGGTGGAATAACGAATAACTTAGGAGGTTAACGATTAACACCCTGTTTCAAAGAAGAGCTTCTGCGAATATTCGATTAGTGGTGTTTAGTCTCATTTCTATTGCTTTGATGGTAGTCGATTATCAAAAAGACTATCTGGGTATTGTGCGTTCAACCTTATCAGCAGTTGTCTATCCTTTACAGTATGTCGTTAACATTCCTTTTCAAGCGACGGAGTGGGCGACAGACAGTCTTGTTACGCGTAAGAGCTTGATGGAAGAAAATGCACGGCTGAAACAGGAGCAATTATTAGTTAGCTCCCGATTACAACGCTATCAAATTCTTGAAGCAGAAAACCAACGATTGAGAGAATTACTGGAATCATCATTCAGGTTAAATGACAAGGTCTTGGTTGCAGAACTCATTGAGGTTCATCTGCAGTCATTTAAAAGACAGGTTGTGATTAACAAAGGTCGACGTGAAGGCGCGTATGACGGTCAACCGATAGTGGATGCTAATGGCATTATGGGACAAATTGTTCACGTTGGTCCTTTCTCCAGTACTGTTTTACTCATTACCGATCCGAATCACGCATTACCCGTACAGGTGAATCGTAATGGCCTGCGTGCGATTGCAGTCGGTAGCGGGCAAAGTGACAGATTGGTGCTTGAGCATTTACCGAACAATGCAGATATTAAAGTGGGCGACTTAATCATCTCGTCCGGATTAGGAAGACGATTCCCATCAGGTTATCCAGTTGGAGAAATTGAAAAGATTACTTTGGATCCGGCTGAATCATTTGCAAGAGTAGTAATTAAACCCAGTGCACAACTATCCCAAAGTCGAGAAGTATTAATGGTATGGCCGTATGAGCATATCAATTCGATGTCAGAAGAAATTGCTGAGGTTGCAAATCGATGATACCAGATAAACATGCCTCACATGGTAATGGCATTATTGTTAGTAGCTTCATTGTTGCAATTATGTTGACAGCACTACCATTACCGGATTGGGCAGTCGATTGGCGTCCTGCCTGGGTCCCAATCGTTTTAATTTATTGGTGTATGGCGGTACCTGACAGAGTAGGCATTTCGGTGGCGTGGATATTGGGGCTGTTTCTCGATGTTATGCATAGTAATGTATTGGGTCAGAATGCTTTAGGACTAGTCATCATTGCTTATATAACCTTGCAGTCTTATCAACGCATGCGCGTATTTCCTTTAACGCAACAGGCTTTTGCAGTCTGTGTATATTTATTAATCTATGAATTAATTGTTTATATCATTTCTAACTATACCGCATCTCGTCAATTGGATTGGACATACTGGATGCCGGCATTGACCAGTATGCTTATTTGGCCCTGGCTTTTTATTGTATTGAGAGATATACGCCGCAAATATCATATTTCCTGAAGGCATTGTTTGAATGGCTCGGGAGTTTAAACTTAAAGACCACGAATATGAATCACTGCTGATAGCACGGCGAGTGTATTTTGCCGGTTTAGTAATTGCTATTTTGATTGCGATACTAATTGCACGAGTATTTTATCTGACGGTTATTCAACATGATCATTATTCAACATTAGCGACTTCCAATCGCGTAAAAATTGCACCCATCCCTCCTATAAGAGGTTTGATTTACAGTCGGGATGGCATTTTACTTGCCGAAAATAAGCCATCATTCAGCCTGGAAATTGTGCCTGAACAGATTTCTGATATGGAACAGTTAATCACCAACTTGCAGCAGCTTATTTCAATCAATGTTGATGATATCAATCGCTTTAATAAAGCGTTAAAAAAACAACGCCGTTTTGAAAGTGTACCAATACGTTTTAATCTTAATGAAGATGAGGTCGCCGTCTTTTCTGTAAACCGCCATCGTTTCCCTGGTGTCGATGTTGTAGCCGGCTTAAATCGTCACTATCCCTATTCCAGTGATCTTGTCCATGTATTAGGTTACGTTGCAAGAATTGATGAAGATGATATCACCAGAATCAATGAATCTAATTACACCGGAACAACCCATATCGGTAAACTCGGTGTTGAAAAATCGTACGAAAATACCTTACATGGTGATGTTGGGTATCAACAGGTTGAAGTTAATGTACAGGGCAGAGTCATACGTGTGCTGGAACGAACCGCACCACGGCCGGGCGACAATATTCATTTAACTATCGACGTTTCCTTACAACTAATTGCCTTGAATGCGTTAGCAGGTCGACGCGGTTCGATAGTTGCTATGGATACGCGAAATGGTGATGTACTGACATTTGTTAGTTCACCGGGTTATGACCCAAACAAATTTGTAAATGGAATTGACAGTAAATCTTATAGCGCATTATTGACCTCAAAGGATAAGCCACTCATAAACCGAACTATTCAAGGTAAATACCCACCCGGATCAACGATCAAACCAATGATGGGATTGATCGCGCTTGATGCTGGTGTCAGAAATTTTAGTCAGGAATCGTGGTGTCCGGGCTGGTATTCATTGAAAGGTCATTCGCATCGATATCGCGACTGGAAAAAAGAGGGACATGGACATACTGGATTACATAAGGCTATTACTCAATCTTGTGACGTATATTTTTATATCCTTGCCTATGAACTTGGAATTGATCGTATCCATAAGGGCTTATCTGAATTTGGTTTGGGTGATATTACTGGTATTGATATTGGTGGAGAGGCTAGTGGTTTATTGCCTTCCAAAGAATGGAAGAAGCGAGCTTTGGGCCAGCCCTGGTACCCGGGTGAAACCCTGATTATGGGTATTGGTCAGGGCTATGCATTGACTACACCTCTACAGCTTGCATATGCGACGGCGATTGTTGCCAATCGAGGAAAGGTGGTGACACCCAGACTGGTGAATAGAACCAGTAATGTGATTACAAATGAATCTAATCAACTGCCGGTAAAATTTACTGAAAGTGTCTCCATTGATAATCAAAATTATTGGGATCAAATTATTCAATCGATGCGTGATGTGGTGCACGGGCAAGGTGGCACAGCTTGGCGTAGTGGATTAAATGCAGGATATGAATTTGCTGGCAAAACCGGTACTGCGCAAGTCATCAGTATTGCACAGGACCAGGAATACAAAGAAGAGGAAATAGCCGAGGAATTTCAGGACCATGCTTTATTCATTGCCTTTGCCCCAGTAGAGAAACCCGAAATTGCTATCGCAATAATTGTTGAAAATGGTGGTGGTGGCTCGAAAACAGCAGCGCCAATTGCGCGACAGATGCTGGATCATTATATGTTAGAAAAACAGTTGATTGGAAAATCTGGTTAATGGAAGAACGGTCACTCGCGCAAAAATTACATATAGATATCCCGCTATTATTAGGAATACTAGTCCTGTGTATTGTCGGATTGATAGTACTTTATAGTGCCAGTAATCAGAATATTGAATTGATTTATCGTCAGTCAATCAAATTTGCAATTGCAATTGCAGTAATGCTCTTGATAGCGCAATTATCTCCTGCAGAAATAGCCCGCTGGTCTGTCGGCATCTATATTCTGGGTATACTTCTTTTGATTACCGTAATTTTTTTTGGAGATGTTGGTAAAGGCGCACAACGTTGGCTTGACATAGGAATTTTTCGATTTCAACCATCAGAGCTAATGAAATTAGCGGTACCAATGATGATTGCCTATTATTTGGCAGATAAATCATTACCTCCAAGCATGATTCGACTATTTCTAGTAATTCTATTTATTGCTGCGCCAGTATTACTGATTGCCAAACAACCAGATTTAGGAACCTCATTATTAGTTGCGACTGCTGGTTTTTCAGTTCTTTTTATTGCCGGGATTTCATGGCGACTATTATCTGCATTAGGAATTCTAGCAGCGGCGGCGGCGCCTTTACTTTGGTATTTCATGCATGAATACCAAAAGAAACGTGTCCTGACATTTCTAAATCCAGAGAATGATCCCTTAGGTGCTGGTTACCATACTATTCAGTCAAAAATAGCCATTGGTTCCGGTGGTTTTTACGGTAAAGGTTGGTTAAATGGTACACAGTCTCATCTGGAATTTTTACCTGAACGTTCAACTGATTTTATTTTTGCAGTGTTATGTGAGGAATTTGGCTTAATCGGAGTGTTATTTGTTATTTTTATTTATTTATTCATTATCAGTCGTAGTTTATATATCGCAGTCAATTCTCAGCATACATTTGGTCGTTTATTGGCCAGCGGCATTACATTAACATTCTTTGTTTATATTTTTGTTAATATGGGTATGGTGACAGGCCAATTACCGGTTGTTGGGATACCATTACCGTTAATAAGTCATGGTGGGACTTCTATCGTTACTTTAATGGCAGGTTTTGGAATCTTAATGTCGATACATACGCATAGACGATTTTTATCTTTTTAATGAAACCAAATTTAAAAAAAATGTATAAGTTATCCATAATTCTATTTTTAATTACAACCTTTTCATTACAGGCTAATGACAGTATTTCAGTTACCAAGGAAGAGTTTATTGATCAGATGATGCAGCAACATCAGTTTAATAGTAACGATTTAAACAAATTATTGGATCAGGCAAAGGTTTCTAAAACAATACTTGATGCGATTTCCAGACCAGCAGAAAAGAAGCTTGTCTGGCATGAATATAAAAATATATTCTTAAAAGAAAAACGTATTAATGAAGGTGTTACATTTTTACTGGAGCACAAAGATACGTTGAAACGTGCAGAAGATGAATATGGTATACCGCCAGAGATCATTGTAGCAATAATCGGTGTAGAAACGTTTTATGGTCGAATCACCGGCAAGTATCGTGTGTTGGATGCATTAAATACTCTGGCCTTTCACTATCCCAGACGTTCAAATTTCTTTCGTAGCGAACTCAAGCATTTCTTGTTGTTATCACGAGAGCAAGGATTCGATCCATTGACGCTTACCGGTTCATATGCAGGCGCTATGGGTATGCCACAATTTATTTCGAGTAGTTATCGTAATTTTGCTATCGATTTTGATGGCGATGGCATAACAGATATATGGGATAATCCTGTTGACGTTATTGGCAGTATTGCAAATTATTTTCATCGTCATGATTGGCGACGTGGTCAGGACGTAATTGATAAACTTTATATAGAAGGCAACATACCTGATGAACTGCTCACAAAAGGGTTAAAACCGGATATTAAATTAGACGATTTACGTAAGCATGATATTAAATTATCCAAAGAATATTCTAATGATGAACCATTAAAAATACTAAAATTTGAGCAAAAAACTGGGTCTGAATATTGGTTAGCCAGAAAAAATTTTTATGTGATAACACGTTATAATCATAGTGAATTATATGCGATGGCAGTATATCAACTCGCAAAATCAATCAAACAAAAACAATCATCTCTGGTATTAAAATAATTTATGAGTTCAACTAATACTGTGTTCAGCAAATTTTTTATTGTTGTTATTGTAATTTTATTATCTGGTTGTGGGTCGGTTAGTGTAACCAAGAAATCCAGTCAAGATGCTGCACCGACTAAAAACGTTGATGTTAGTAAAATCCCAAATGCAATACCAAGGAATGAGCCAAAGAGTAGATATGGAAATCCTGAATCTTACGTTGTCTTTGGCAAACGTTACTATGTAATGGAAAGTAGTAAAGATTTTGTAGAACAGGGGATCGCATCATGGTATGGCACGAAATTTCATGGTCGCAGAACATCTAGCGGTGAAACCTATGATATGTATGCCATGACGGCAGCACATAAAAATTTACCGTTACCGACATATGTGAAAGTCACCAATCTTAATAATGGTAAGCATATTATTGTTAAAGTGAATGACCGTGGCCCTTTCCATGAAAATCGAATTATTGATTTATCTTATACAGCTGCATTAAAACTAGACATTGTTAAAAAAGGGACAGGATTGGTAAAAGTTGTTGCATTAGAGCCCGGGCAATCAGTTAATTCTGGTCCATCAGCACCCGTTGTCACGCCGACGGCTGTCAATACAAGTGAACCGTCTTTTTACATTCAGGTTGGTTCGTTTGGGCAACGATCAAATGCAGAAAACTTGAAATCTAAACTAACTAATCTAGATAGCAATTTGGTAAGTATAAGTGAAACAATTATTTCAGGTAATACATTCTATCGTGTGCGTGTCGGTCCTCTAACAAATATTGGACAAGCAGATGATGTTGTTAATGAATTGACATCACTGGGTATTACTGACCATCAAATCGTATTAAATGAGTAAAAGTTGAATATTATGAGATCGTTTTTTTATAATTTCGTTTGTCTTATTGCATTTAGCGTAAGCGCTAATGCGGGGCCAACTATAATTCCTGCTCCACCTGCAATTAATGCATCTTCTTTTCTTGTGCTTGATTATCAAAGTGGCAAGCTGATAATTGATGAAAATGTTGATAAACAAATACCCCCAGCCAGTTTAACAAAAATTATGACTACTTATGTCGTTGCGAGTGAATTAAAGGAAGGCAATCTGAGACTGGAAGATGAAGTGTTGGTAAGCGAAAAAGCCTGGCGTACACAAGGCTCCCGAATGTTTATAGAAGTAGGCAAGCGTGTTTCAGTCGATGAGTTATTAAACGGTGTCATTATTCAATCAGGTAACGATGCCAGTGTTGCCTTAGCTGAACATATCTCAGGTACGGAAGATGTCTTTGCTGACTTAATGAATAAACACGCAGAAAAGTTAGGTATGACAAATACTAATTATACAAATAGTACAGGCCTGCCAGACGATTATCATTTTACTACTGCAAGAGATCTAGCGATTTTATCCAGAGCTTACATCACTAATTTCCCGGACATATATAGCAGAAATAGTATCAGAGAATTTACTTTTAATGATATTAAACAACATAATCGAAACAAATTATTATGGCGTGATACTAGTGTTGATGGCATTAAAACGGGCCATACTGATGCAGCAGGATATTGCCTGGTGGCTTCCGCTGAGCGGGATAACATGCGCTTGATATCTGTCGTAATGGGTACATCCGGTGCCAATGCCAGGGCAAAAGCAAGTCAGGCATTACTTAATTATAGTTACCGCTTTTATGAATCTCATAAGTTATATGATGCAGGCGAGTCCATTACGAGTGCGCAGATATGGAAGGCTAATATTGAAGAGATTAATCTTGGTACTGATAACGATGTATATATCACAATTCCACGCGGTCAATATGAAAAACTTAAACCCGTTGTTGATATCCCAAATGAAATTATTGCACCAGTAAACATAGGTGACAATAAAGGTATCTTAAATATCAAATTAAATGATGAAGTAATATTAACAATCCCTTTATTAGCATTGGAAAATGTAACAGAAGGAAGCTTTATAAATAGAATTAAAGATGAGATTCGTTTATTAATCCAATAATTTTATGCAACAGGTTTATTTAAATGGAGAGATAAAGCCACTATCAGATGCCACGATCAATGTACTGGATAGAGGGTTTACTTTTGGCGACGGGATTTATGAAGTCATTCCAGTTTTTAATCGTGTTGTTTTCAGACTTGATGAGCATTTACAACGATTATCAAATAGTCTTGAAGCAATATATATGGAAATGCCATTTGATAAGAAAGAATGGCTTAATATATTCCAGTCACTAATTGATTCAGTCGAGACTGATGAGCAATCACTATATTTACAAATTACTCGCGGTATTAGTGCTCGCGATCATGACATCTCTTTATCTGTTAAACCTACTATCTTCGTTATGAGTCGACCGATAAATCAAATTGATATGGCTAAAGGTATAAAAGCCATCACTCATGAGGATATTCGTTGGTCATATTGTCATATCAAGGCGATTACTTTGTTGCCTAGTGTGTTACTAAGGCATATAGCGAAACAGGCAGGAGCAAAAGAAGCGATATTAATTCAGGATGGAAAAGTCACAGAGGGAGCAGCCAGTAATGTGTTTGTTGTTAAATCTAATGTGATTTATACAACACCAGAAACCAGTAATGTACTGCCCGGAATCACACGTGGTGTGATTATTAAACTACTTAAAGAAAACAATTTGAATCTTCAGGAAGTCAATCTTGATAAACAGGAATTGTTTGATGCAGATGAAGTATGGGTCAGTAGCTCAACCTGGGAAATTGTACCAGTCACGAAACTGGATGATAAAAAAATTAATGATGGTCAGGTTGGTAGCATCTGGCAAAAGGTAAATGCCATTTATCAGGAATATAAAAAAAATTATTGTCATAGCTAATGGAAATTTACAAGATATTTACTATCGAAGCTGCTCATCGTTTACCAAATTTGCCAGCTGATCATAAATGTAGTCGTTTACATGGACACTCATTTCAAATTGCTGTACATGTTGAAGGCGAACCTGGAAAAGAATCTGGTTGGGTAATTGATTATGCTGAGATAAGTGAATATTTCAAACCATTATTTAATACTTTGGATCATCATTATCTTAATGAAATCGATGGTCTCGAAAATCCAACTAGTGAAAATCTTGCGATCTGGGTATGGAATAAACTAAAACCAGAGTTATCGATATTATCGGCAATTCATGTGAAGGAGACATGTACAGCTGGTTGCATCTATAAAGGTGAGTAGTTAATTGAATGATAATATTATCGATATGATCACTAATTTCCAGACTATAAAGTTTAGGTTACCTGATTAATATATAGATCATAATTGTATGACTGCATATGAACTTGTAGATTTAGCAACCAGTATAGGCGGTCGTCTGGATTTGCAAATAAGTCTGTTTGTTACGATTCATTTAGCCTTATTTGGCGGAATTTTCTATCTAGACAGAAGTTTGAATAGAACTGAACAGATATTTACACTGTTAGTCTATTCGATATTTGCTGCCCTTAGTTACTATATGATGTTACATCAAGCAGCCATGATCTCTGCAATTTATAATGACGCGGTGAAATATCTATCTGATGATTGTTGTAGTGCCAGTGAGGTGCTTGCGCGTATGGCTCGGGAACTGGAAGCAGGAAGAAATACTTATATGCGTGTAGTGATTATTTCAATTCATGCATTCCTATATCTGGCCGTTGTCATGACGATTCTTTTTGATGGAAGAAGAAAATAAATAAAAAGAGTATTGTTACGATACCTATTAGACATATTTCTCGCTATCTATGATCTATCTTTTTAAATCAATTAAATAAAAAATTTACAATCAGCTTTTTATTCCAATTCCTTTATTTAATAAATAATGACAAATAAAGAACAATGTAATCGTCATTATCAGCAAAATTGTAATTGCAGTTGATAGATTAATATCACTAACACCTAACATGCCATAACGAAAAGCATTAACCATGTACAAAATTGGATTCAGGCTTGAAACGTTCTGCCAGAATTCGGGTAATAAATCGATCGAGTAAAACACACCACCTAAATACACTAATGGTGTCAAAACAAATGTTGGAATAATTGATATATCATCAAATTTTTTGGCGAATACACCATTAATCATCCCACCTAATGAGAATAAAATTGATGTTAATAGTATGACTGAAAAGGTAATGGTGTAATTATGTACTGTTAAATCGGTAAAAAACATGGCAACAATAGTGACAACAATACCCACCAGAAAACCACGCACGACACCACCAGTGACATAACCAATTAATATTACAATATTAGGGATAGGTGCGACTAACATTTCTTCTATATGATTTTGAAATTTTGCTCCAAAAAAAGAGGAGACAACATTAGCATAAGAGTTATTCATGACAGACATCATAATTATTCCAGGCGCAATGAAATCGATATAATTAATACCATCCATCTTCCCTATGCGAGTGCCAATTAACGTGCCAAATATAACAAAATATAATGTCATACTGATTGCGGGAGGAATAAGCGTTTGAACCCAGATGCGTGTAAAGCGTGTTACCTCCTTGAAGACAATAGTACAAAAAGCAATCCAGATTCTTTCGTTATACATCTGCTTGCTCCAACAACGTCAGGAACAACGCCTCTAGACGATTTGATTTATTACGCATACTACTAATCTGAATCCCGTTATCTGACAAAGCAGTAAAATAGTCATTGAGGTTTTGACTTTTATTTATTTCTACCTCGATCGTCGTATCATCAACTAATATAGACTGATATCCGTTTATTATGGGTAAAGTTGATACTGATTTAGTCGTATCAAGCACAAATATTTCCTGATTAAGCTTTGATAACAATTGTTTCATCGATGTATTTTCAATAATTTTTCCATGATCAATAATCGCAATGTTCTTACAAAGACTTTCTGCTTCTTCAAGATAATGAGTGGTTAGCAAAATGGTGATGCCGGATTGATTAATCTCTTTCAGGAATGTCCACATAGAACGTCTGAGTTCCACATCAACTCCAGCAGTTGGTTCATCCAGTATTAACATTTTTGGTTCATGAATTAACGCACGGGCAATCATTAAACGGCGTTTCATACCACCTGATAAATTTCGTGAACGCTCATGACGTTTATTCCACAGGCCAAGTTGTGTTAAATATTTTTCCGCGCGGTGCATGGCGAGTTTACGCTTGATGCCATAATACCCGCCCTGATTTAAAACAATTTCCAGACAGGACTCAAATTGCGAAAAGTTAATTTCCTGAGGTACGATGCCGATGGATGCTTTTGCTGCAACAGTATCTCGAACGATATCGTGTCCAAATATTTTTACGTCCCCCGATGATTTATTAACCAGACTACAAAGAATGCCAATCAAGGTAGATTTACCAGCACCATTTGGTCCGAGTAATGCAAAAAAATCACCTTCGTGAACTTCTAGATTAATATCATTAAGCGCAACTATATCGTTACGATAGGTCTTATTGAGATGGTTGATAGTTAATGCAGACATACACTGTGAGTGTAAAGTATTAAACACTTAAAACAAATAACCAGGCTAGTAAAATAGAAGTAAAAAAATAGAAAAATAAAATTACAATGACGCTACTATTTTAGACGTTCCTTCATTTGTGCCTGGCCTTTTTTTAGTAACTCGATTGCAAGAATACTATCCCGTTTAAGCAATAGTTTAAAATAAGCTTTTGGAACCTTTATCAATCGTGTCTGATTATCAGTTCGTGCATAAGCATTGCGTTTACCACTGGAACCAGGCATTAATGCCTGTTCACCGAAATATTCACCGGGTGCAAGCCTGGATAATATCTGGATTTTACCATCATCATCGAGCAGGAAAATTTCGACATGACCATCCATGATGACGAACAAACTTTCTGCTGTATCATTTTCTTTGAGTACAAATTCACCCGGCCCCACTGTTAATATTTCTGTCCAGTTTCGATAGTTATCCAGCTCTGCCGTTTTGAGAGATTGAAAAAGACGTAATTCACCGAGCAAGGTTCTCACTTCATCTGCTTTTGCAAACTCTGCTGGCACGGTAATATCTTCTGACTCATCCAGACCGCCAAGACTTAATTGCACATGTTTCTTATCAATACGAAATAACTTACTGGGATGCAGTGCGACGACACTGGCATTTCTTCTGCCAGTTCCATGCGGTAGTAAGGCTTGCTCACCAAAAAAATCACCCTTACGCAATGTCGCAATCGTGATTTCTCTATTGCTGTTATCACCTTTTATAGAGACTTCAACAGTACCTTCAAGAATGACATACATACAATCGCCTATTTCTTCTTCACGAATGATCCGTTGTTTCATTTCGTATTCGTCATAGCCGTTATCAGAAGAATCGATGATACCCTGCAATTCCTCGCGACTTAGGGATTCAAAGATAGGTATTTTGCTAAGTATGTCAGGATTGATGTTATTGGTGCTCATTAACCAGGGTCTCTCTAGTAATTATTATATTAAGTATAGTTATTCATTATAGTCTTATGAGACAGTATTTTACTAGATTATTTGAATCAATA
>JBCCHP010000022.1:0-13860 GCA_039028675.1 Pseudomonadota bacterium
AGTTTTGCCAGACCTTAATTAACTACTAGGGTTCGCATTTTCCAGTTGTTCAATTTGAGGATCATCCCAACTTCCGCGAATAGTATATTGTTTGCTTAGAATTTTATTAATATTTATGGGCATAATAGACTCGAAAACCTCTCCTGCCAGATAGATTGCAGTGCCTACACCGACGCCGATAGGACCAAATAGTGCGCTGGCAACAGGTAAACTACTGGTGACTTTTGGCATAACCGTCGCTACTTGATCATAATCTTCATTGATTAAACCGGTGCGACCACTGATAGCAATATCCGCTGCAGGCGCATTCATAAAGAGATCATTAGTATAGGCTTGTCCATCTTGAATACTGAAATTTCCATTTATACTATCGAAGGCATATCCCTTGTTAAACAAATCGCTAAAATCCAATGTTAGTCTTCTGGGTAACGTAGTGATACTGAGCAAACCGAAGATACGTCCAGCAGAAGGATCAACGTCAAGCAACTGTCCTTTTTTAATATCAATATCCAACTCACCCTGTAACTTTGACATCTGAAAACTCATTGGAGTATCCATCCAATTTGCGTTCATGATCATGTTGGTATCACCACCATCGATATTGGCATTATCAAAAGAAAATGAGTCCAGTAATCCAGCCAATTCAGTAGCAGCCAGATTAATATCAAAGTTTGTTCGATTTATTCCATTAATAATCTCCCATTTACCTGTTGCGCTTATTTGCATTTTATCCGGTCGCGAGAAACTGATTTTATCAAATAAAACCGCATCATCTTTATTTTTAGAAGTAATTATTGAATTTCCTAATTTGATGTGTTGATAGATTAAATCTCCAATCGATATTTCTAATTCAGGGAAATTCTCTATATTTATCTTGTTTTGTTGATGCTCTTTATCCACTGGATTAATTAAGTATAGATAATCAAAGTTTGCTCTTAATTGATCATTTGTTGTGTTAGTCGCATGTATAAAGTCTGCTTTTCCTTTGATATTTTCACCATGTATTTTGGCTTCCCAGCCTTCCACCGTATCAATAAAGACTAGTTTCGTGTTATCAAATTCATTCTCCATAAGAATCATTTTTTCTGCATGTAATTCTATTGCCATAGAATTTTCATTCTCTTCATTATTGTCTGAATCATGCTGCTTAATGAAATGTATCCAGTCATCTAGATTAATATTCGGTATTTGACCGCTGATTAACGTATTTGCACTTGACTGGGCATTGATATCATTACCAATATTAATGAGAATATTATCTACACTAAAGTCATCAGTATTTTTAATACTCATATCAAGTGAGAAAAAGTCAGAATAATCGATTTCGATATTATTAATCTTTGATTGTTTTAACTTAGTGGTAATGCGTAATGGTTTCGATTCGTCTTCAAATTTAGTAAATGGGATCGGCAACGCGATACCGATTCCTTTTAGATCTGATTCAATAGTGATATTTCGTTGTAAGGCATCATTTTCATCCCTTTGTTGATCAATGATTACTGATATATCTGTTTCACCATCAAAAGATTGAAAATAATTACTATAGTCGCTCAACAAGAAAGGGAAAAAGCTTGAAAGTTGCTGAATAATAAATAAACGATCAACTCGGCCACTGACGATAGTTTGACTGTCACCATCAATATTTTCCTCCATCGGGATTTTCACAGTAACCGGTTTCCCTTGATATAATGCTTTGATATCTGAAGACCATGCTTTGTGACGAGTAAAGTTGATAGCACCATTTATATTTTCCAGCCCAATCCCTGGAATATTGGTATCAAGCATGGTATTCATAAGTACAATATTGCCGTCAACAGTTGACTTCTCTTCGCCAAAAGGAATATCAAGTGCAATATCCAAATCAAATTTGCCAGTCACATTTCGATTAGCAAATTCATATAAAGCATCATTTTGTTTTAAAGGACTTTCATTAATGAATCGTATTGCATCTGATATTTGACCCTCTAGAACAGCATCAACAATCAAATGATGATCGCCTTTTACCAGATCATTAATCTCTGCATTCAAAGACTCAATCGTGGCATCAAAAATATATCCTGATGACGATTCAATATTTAAATCATCATTATTAATCATAATGTCCGCAGTTAAATTATCAACATACGGCCAACCATTATTATAATTCAGGTTTGCATTTGCTACGTTTAATATTGCCTGGAAAGTACCTTGTTCATCCGCAAAGGGATATTCATCCAGTTTACCTCTAAATAACGCATAGCCTGATAATACTTTACCGCCAATGAATGCTTCATTTATCCATTGACGCAATTTAGGATTGGTTTGTCGTGGCAGGAAAGATGGTATGTTCTCTAGATCCGTTTCATCAATGCGTGTAATTAAATCTAGTCTGGGAAAGTTATCTTGTAAATATAAACTACCATCTATTGTTATTGGTATTTGATTACAGATGAATGAAAACTCATGAATATTAATTTCAGAATTAATTATTGAAAATGAGGCAGCTCCATCCAGTGATTTTACAGAAAGATTCTTCTCAAATAGACTTCCTAGTCGCACATCAGTATTTTCGGTTTGTAAATCCAGCTTGACTTGGTTGTCTTTGAAATTGATTTTTCCATTTAATTTATTTGCACTATGTGATGCATCTATACTGGCTAATGCAAAGCCTGAAAAATCTGAGGAAAAATTGAAACGAGATAATTCTGAAAATTGAAAATTGTATACTTCAACATTACTTAAATCACCTGACAAAGTTTGCCAATCGACTTGTGTTTGCCATGCCGCTGGAATTAGTTGTTCGAACTTTATAAGACTTGCAA
The DNA here is from genome assembly GCA_039028675.1 of Pseudomonadota bacterium. Classification (GTDB taxonomy): domain Bacteria; phylum Pseudomonadota; class Gammaproteobacteria; order Eutrophobiales; family Eutrophobiaceae; genus JANQNX01. The sequence continues at coordinate 2,802 of JBCCHP010000022.1, forward strand.
TATCTTCCAGACGTAAAAAACTAATTACACCATCTACACTATTAATTTTATTGTTTTCATCTAGTAAAATATCTAGTTGGTGTTTTGATTCAGGCCATATACCATTTTCGGTTTTAACGTTTGTTAATTCGAGATTCGCTAACCATTGTTTATCGTGTTTTCGGCCTGCAATCATTTTTATATCTGCTGAATCAACTAATAACTGTTGGCCTTGATTATCGAGAACAACACCAAACATATTTGCAGATAAAAAGACTTCATTCAGTTTTGATTTATTCCACTTTGTCCAAAGTATTATGTCAGCCGTTCCAGACGGGGAGTGCAATGGCATTTTTTTGAATAATTCATTGCCTTTAATTCCACTAGCAGCTACGTATAATTCTCCGCTCCAACCCGGTGCCAGTGGATTGCCAAAAATATCCATATTGATGCTTAGATACTGTCCAACAGTATCGGGCAATTTTATATCGGCATTTAACTGTCGTCGATCACCTGCTGCTTTAATACTTAATTCGACATCCTCAAACTGCTTTTTTAAATCATTGTTAGTTTGATCAAGCCAGCTTACGCTAACATTTTGCAATATCAGATGACGTTGATTAATTAACCATTCAGCTAATTCGTTTGTGCCAGTTATAGCTTGATTATTACCATCCAGATTATTTATTGTGATCGTGCCATCAGATTTTTTAATGACTGATAATGCTAGACCTGATACGGTCAAATGATCAGGAATCACTTGATAATGTGTGACACTTGATATCAGATTGATACCTGTAGAGACTTCGTCAAAGCTTGCAACAACATCATTGTTCTCTTTGCTAAGTAATTTAACTTCATGAAATTGTAAATTGGGATTCCAACCACTCCAGTCAGCAGTAATATCACCAATAACAACCGGGTAATCCATGTATTCGCTTAACCACGATTGGATTTCGTTTTTATAACTTCCAATCCCTGGCAGAGACAAACGAATCGCTGTGACAATAATTGCAGCTAGTATGATGATACTAGCCAAGAAATACCAAATGAAATGATAAAAACGACTAAAAAACTGTTTCATTTAATCTGTTTATATTTAAAGCAATACAATATCGTATTGCTCTTGGGTATAGAGTGTTTCAACCTGAAAACTAATCGGCCTTTGTATGAAGGCTTCAAGTTCTGCAACGCTATCAGATTCTTCATCAAGTAAAATATCAACGACTTGTTGTGAGGCGACAACCAGTAATTTATTCGCATCAAATTGCCTTACCTCTCGTAGTATTTCTCTGAATATTTCATAACAAACGGTTTCGGCAGTCTTGATGCTGCTTCTACCATCACAAGTTGGACAGGCTTCACATAGAATATGTTCAAGGCTTTCTCGAGTTCGTTTTCGGGTAAGTTGCACCAAGCCAAGTGTTGTCATTTCACTTAACGTTGTTTTTGCATGATCTTTTTCAACATGTTTTTCCAATGAACGTAAAACTTGTCTCCCGTGTTCAGGATCTTGCATATCAATAAAATCGATAATAATAATACCACCAAGATTTCTTAATTTGAGTTGTCGAGCGATAGTTTGTGCTGCTTCAAGATTGGTTTTGAAAATCGTTTCTTCCTGATTCCGATGCCCAACAAATGCACCTGTATTCACATCGATTGTTGTCATAGCTTCAGTTTGATCAATAATCAGATGTCCACCAGACTTAAGCTGTACTTTTTTATTTAATGCTCGTTGTATTTCATCTTCAACAGAATACAGATCCAGTATTGGATGATCCCCTGCATAATATTCAATTCTGTCTACAAACTCAGGAATAAAGTGTTTGGAGAATTCCATTACACGTTGATGCGTTTCTCTGGAATCGATTCGGACTTTCTCTATGCCTATATGTACCAGATCACGCATTGTTCTCATCGCCAAGGGTAAGTCTTCAAATACGACTGCCGGCGGATAAGTATTTTCCGCCCTGACGACAATGGAATCCCATATTTTCTGTAGAAACTCAATATCTCGAAAAAGTTCATCTTCTGACACATGTTCTGCCGCGGTTCTGACGATAAATCCGCCTTTATTCAGCAGTTCAGATTCCCGCACGGTACTATGTAAAACCACATTATCTACATTGCCTACTGCCAGTTTTGTGACATTGGTTTGATAACCCAAAATAATATTTCTTAAGCGTTCTCGTTCTTCTTCATCTTCTATGCGTTGCGAAATGCCGATGGACGAATAATCAGGGATGAAAACAATGTAACGTGAAGGGATGGACAAACGTGTCGTTAATCGTGCGCCTTTACTGCCCATAGGGTCTTTCACTACCTGCACCAGTATTTCTTCACTCTCGGTAAGAATGGATTCAATAGGTTGGTGTTGCTCAGGTTCTGAAATATCGGCGACGATATCTTCCTGATTGTTAACTACGATATCAGAAGTATGCAAAAATCCGGTTCTTTCCAGACCGATATCAATGAACGCTGCCTGCATGCCAGGTAATACTCTGGAAACTCGACCTTTATATATATTACCCACTAATCCACGCTTAAGCGTGCGTTCAATGTAGACTTCCTGCAAAACCCCGTTTTCAACCACTGCAACACGTGTTTCTTGAGGTGTGACGTTGATTAATATTTCTTCGCTCATGTTTGCTCAGGTGGCGATATGGTTACGGGATTATTTCAGATTATACCACTACATAATACCGCTTATGTGCCAAAGTTTGGCTTATGTTGTTGTATTTATTGAAATAGCCTCTTACTTTTAGCCATGGATTTTTTTCCAATGACGATATTTGTACTTTATTCTGGATGACTCAATGACGAAACATGTTGTGGGCTACACACGAAATTGTCAGATGTTGTGTCGAGTCAAATCCTGCAAACCACATTATTCACTTTCTTCAGCAAAAAAAAGCCCAATGCTGAAATGCATTGGGCTTTTTGTGAAAGATTTGAATGAATGTAAAGATACTATTCGATAATCAGGACACCCTCATCTTCTGTCTCCAGAATAAAATCATCGTACTGCGATACTGGAGGATTTCCATCAAAAATCAGGAATTCCCGTTGCTGTAGATAAGCTTCTCTGGTGAACGTATAGGTATCCAGCGCTGCTTCATCACGAATATTTGACGCTTCCAATAGGTTTGCACGAGTATTCACGGCATTAAGCGCTGTAACAGGCAGCAATACAATTCCCGATGCGTAGAATAGTGGATTCAACAAAGTTGAAGGAACAAAGTCAGCAGTATTCCTCACGGTATTTGGTCCAAAGAAGGGCAGATATAAATAAGAACCCTGATCTACGCCCCAGGTCGCCAGAGTCTGTCCGAAATCTTCATCATTTTTCGGCATATCTATCTTTGTTGCGACATCAAATAGTCCACCTATACCAGCTGTAGAATTATATAAAAAGCGTAGAGAGTCCTGTAAGCCTTGGTCCCATTTACCTTGTAAAAAACTATTCAAAACGACATTGAGATAGCTCAGATTATCAAAAAAATTGGTCACCGCATTACGTATGGGTTGCGGTGTCATCGTGACATAGGCTTCAGCAGCCGGCTTGATAAAATTCTGATCCAGTGACTCATTAATATTGAAGAAGACCCGGTTAGTAGGTTCAATAGGGTCATTGTTGGCGACTTGGTCTGTGCCACCAGTTGTTGCACAACCGGTCATGATTGCCAATAAAACACTCAAAGTTATCAGTTTTAAGGGAGTAACTAAACGACTAGCGAACATGGCTTTTCTCTCAATGCTTTTGTAAATATTTTTGAAATATTGACACAGGTTTGTGCTGGAGACAAACCTTAAGTCATTTCAGAACTCGATTATTGAATTTGAGCAGCGATTTGTGTCTGCATCTCTTCCATTAATTGTGCAAACCCTGATGCTTTGATTATTTGACTATATTCTACACGTTTCAGTGATAAATCACTGACTCCATTAGCAATCACATTAATTATTTTCCAGTTATTATTTTCTTGTTGCAATATGTAGTCTAGTGATACTGTTTCATCGACTGTTTTCAGACCGGTACGCACTAAAAATCTATTATTTTTTAGTTCTTCAACTGAATTGGTAGTAAAACGCTCATTGTTAAATTTATCAAAACGGTTAGCGTAGGTAGCAATTGTTAGTTGTTGGAATAAAGAGACAAAATTTTGCTGGGTTGCCGCATCTAATTTTTTCCATTCTCTGCCAGTCACGATTCTAGATATGTATTGAAAATAAAAATGATTGGAAATAACAGGCGTTAGTAAATCGATGCGAGACTCATATTGATCTGCTCCCTCCAATTGCATCGCTTCAAGCAAGGTTTGATGTAAATCGTCTATCGGCTTTGCAATTAATTCAAGCTCTTCGGCATTGATGCTGCTGTATATAAATAGTGAAATGATCAACAACCAGCGTTTGTTAAATAAGTGCTTCATAAAATAACCATATGAGTATTCTATTCTATTAGATAACAAAAACATGCGTTTGTTGCATTATTGATAATGTCTGCCTTTCCACGTAGCCCCTTTGCAGAAATAATATTGATATGCAGAATGCCATGTCATGATTAAATAGATGATGCCTGCGAAGGGTAGACTGAGCACCCAATATGGTTTTACGTTATAGTACTTAATCGTTGGCCAGTAACACCATATTTGAATAAATAAAGTGACTGCGGCATAGATAACGATATCTCGTGGTTGCCATAACCCCCATAATGGCATAACAAAAGCGGCAAGCATTAATAGCGTGCATATCAGCAGTAATAATGGAGAGTAGAATAATTGTGTATATGCTGTTCTCGTCACCATCTGCCAGATAGTTTGCAGTTGATCATAGTTACGAGTGCTAACGGCAGAATGTGTCAATCCGGTCCATGTTTTGTGACCGGCTTTTTTAATCTTTCCAGCCAAACTGCAATCATCGATTAATGCATGCTTGATTGATTCAAACCCCCCTAATTTATCCAGTACGTCAGTCTCCAGCAAGATGAATCCTCCCGCTGCAGCTGCGAAACGGCTTTTTTCATTATTTGCAAGATGGAACGGATAGAGCAATTTGAAAAAAAAGATGAATGCAGGCATTAACCATTTTTCCCAGTTTGTTTCCATCTTCAGGAATGCCATTAGCGATAACATTTGTAGTTTTTCTTGCTTAACTTTATTTACTGCTGTTGCAAGTAGTCCCGGCGATATGGATATATCCGCATCGAGTAACAGTGTATAGCGAGTGTCTACAGATTTGCGACCTTGCTCTAAAGCCCATAACTTCCCACTCCAGTCTTGTGCTTTCGCCTTACCATCAACAACAATGAGATTTGGGAGGCCTGAAGACTTGGCAATTTGTTGCGTGTCATCAGAAGATTGGTCATCAACGACGATAATATTCAGGTCTTGTCCTTGAGACCTCAGTGCATTCAGGGTATTTGCTATATTTTCCGCTTCGTTACGAGCAGGTATTAAGATGGTTACATCAGCTAAATCTTCGGCTGAAGCCAATGCTTCTGTATCCAGTGATTCGCGTGTGCTCCAGGGACGCCAGGGTAATACTAATATTGCCGTCCAAATAAACAAACCCGGCAAGATTGCCAGGAGTGCGAGTGACATCAGGCGACTTCTTTTTTATTACCGCAGCTTCGAGTCAGAGGGTTTTTAGCAACCAGTTTGGGTTTGATGACTTCATCATCGTTATATAGCACAGGTAATTCCGGCGCCATATCCCCATTTGTCTTTGGTCCTTTTAAAAAGACTTTGAACGCTTTCAAAGGAGAATTGAATGTATCATCTACCGCAGTCGCTTCATAACCACAATGCACCATACAGTTTGTGCATTTCGGATTAATACCGGTACCGTATTTTTCCCATTGGGTATCTTCCATCAACGATTTAAAACTTGACGCATAACCTTCACCAACGAGCAGATAGCATGGCTTTTGCCAGCCGAATACATTTCTGGTGGGATTTCCCCACGGCGTACATTGATAGGTCTGATTACCAGCCAGAAAATCGAGATACAAAGAGGATTGATTGAAAGCCCAGTTTTTGCCTTTGCCTAGATTGAATAGGTTGCGGAATAGTTGTTTGGTCTCGTTCTTTTTGAGAAACACGTCCTGTTTTGGCGCGCGTTCATAACTATATCCTGGGGAAATAGTGACGCCTTCAACACCTAATTCCATGGCCATATCCATAAATTCTGCCACTTCATCGGCACTCTCACCCTGGAATAGGGTGCAGTTAATTGTTACTCGAAAGCCTCTTTCAATCGCAAGTTTGATTACATTAATTGCCTTGTCGAATACACCTTCCTGACAAACAGAAGTGTCGTGGCGTTCGCGATTACCATCCAGATGGATTGAAAACGTCAGGTAAGGTGACGGCGTATATTTGTCGATGTGTTTTTTTAGTAATAGTGCATTAGTGCAAAGGTATACAAATTTTTTACGTTCGATGAAGCCATATACGATATCTTTCATTTCTTTATGGATAAGCGGTTCACCGCCCGCAATGGATACAACCGGTGCACCACAATCATCTATTGCTTGCATACAGTCTTCAAAGCTTAAACGTCTATCTAAAATTTCTTTCGGATAATCGATTTTGCCGCAACCTGCACAGGCAAGATTACATCGAAAAAGTGGTTCCAACATGAGTACCAGTGGGTATTTTTTAATCCCTTTCAGTTTTTGGCCAATGATATATTTGCCAACTCTGTATTGTTGAATCAGTGGTACGCCCATTTATTACTCCAAGTATCTGATTTTTCTGCTTAAGATATGTAAAAAATAATATTGATATTAAAACATATACTGGCAAGTCCAGCAAAATTAAGCGAGATTATATTTAAAATCGGCTGAATGTCCTGTGTATCGCCTTTTTTTTGTGCCGAAATCGTTTGTTCTCATTGGATTCTCTTGCCAGTAACAATCTCACTATTCATAATGTTATGCTTTATATAACAAAATAAAATGATTAACGATTTACATACCCCGCTTTTAGACAATATAAATTGTCCGGCCGATTTAAGAAAATTACCTGAGTCGCAATTGAACCAGGTCGTTGAAGAGCTGCGCCAATATTTACTACATACTGTCAGTAAAATAGGTGGACACTTTGCCGCGAGTCTTGGCGTTACCGAATTGACCGTTGCGCTTCACTATTTATACAACACACCAGAAGACCGATTAGTGTGGGACGTAGGCCATCAGGCCTATATTCATAAAATACTGACTGGCCGAAAAGATCGTCTGCATACCATCAGACAATGGGATGGTCTGGCTCCTTTTCCAAAACGTGACGAAAGTGAATATGATACTTTTGGTGTTGGCCATTCTAGTACCTCAATCGGAGCAGCATTGGGGATGTCGGTTGCCGCAGCAAGAAATGGCAGTGATAGAAAAAGTATCGCAATTATTGGTGATGGTGGAATGACTGCGGGAATGGCTTTTGAAGCGTTGAATCATGCTGGAGACCTGCACAATGATTTGCTCGTTATTCTGAATGATAACAACATGTCGATATCACCAAATGTTGGTGCTTTATCCAATCATTTTGCCCAGCTGATTTCCGGCAAGATCTATTCGACTATGCGCAAGGGAAGTAAAAAAGTGTTGTCAAACATCCCTAATGCTTTGGAAATAGCAAAACGTGCAGAAGAACATGTTAAAGGTCTCATTATGCCTGGCACCTTGTTTGAAGAATTTGGCTTTAATTATATTGGCCCGGTAGATGGGCATGATCTGGATGCATTATTAATTACACTCAAGAATGTTAAGGAACTGGATGGTCCTCAATTTTTGCATGTGATAACCCGTAAGGGAAAAGGTTATGGACCGGCTGAAGATGACCCTGTTAAATATCATGGTGTGACGCCATTTGACCCTAACAAGGGTATCCAACCATCATCAGGTAAATCAAAAACAGGACCGACTTATAGTAAGGTCTTTGGTGACTGGGCATGTGATATGGCCAAGCTGGACAGGCGTTTTGTAGCAATCACGCCAGCCATGCGGGAAGGCTCTGGCCTGGTGCAATTCGAACAGGAACATCCTGAGCAATATTTTGACGTGGCTATAGCCGAACAGCACAGTGTCACTGTTGCTGCCGGTATGGCTTGTGATGGACTCAAACCAGTCGTAGCAATTTATTCTACTTTCTTGCAACGCGGATACGACCAGCTGATACATGACGTCGTCGTACAAAATTTACCAGTGTTATTCGCAATTGATCGAGCAGGTTGTGTTGGTGCGGATGGACCAACTCATAATGGTGCTTATGATTTGAGTTTTATGCGTTGCTTACCAAACTTTGTCATTATGGCGCCCGCAGACGAGAATGAATGCAGACAAATGCTTTACACGGGTTTTCAAATTGATGGGCCGGCTGCGGTGCGCTACCCAAGAGGGACTGGTCCTGGCGTTGAAATTCAAGATGAAATGGTTGCCTTAACAATTGGCAAAGCAGAAGTCAGAAGAACGGGTAAGAGCATCGCCATCCTTGCTTTTGGAAGTATGGTGAATATTGCTGAGCAGGTTGGTGAAACGTTAAATGCTACGGTTGTGAATATGCGATTCGTTAAACCACTTGACGAAGACACGATTATCGATATGTGCGCCAGTCATGATTTAATCGTGACCATAGAAGAAAATGTTATTCATGGCGGTGCGGGATCGGCAGTTAATGAATGCATCGCTGCACATGGTATTGCGCAGCGCATCACTAATATTGGTCTGCCAGATACGCTGTTACATCATGGTTCACCGAAGGATATGTTAAAAGAAGCCGGACTCGATTATGACGGCGTATTAGATAGCATTCAGGGCATAGTCAATGATAATGAGTCGACTGGAAAATTGAGTAGTGCCTCATAAGTAGCGCAATTTAATCAAAATCTACAGATAATGGGTCAGTGTCTTCTTGATAATCGTTAATCAGTTGCTCAATTTTTGATATTTCTACCACGCCCGGCCAGCGTGCAACAGGTTTACCATCGGGTCGATAAACTGCAATTAATGGGATACCAACCAAGTGTCGTCCAATGGCTTCAGATGCCTGAGCATGATCAGCAAGGAATAATGGATAGCCCAGGGGATTTGAAGCGACATAAGATCTCAATATATCCATTTTGCCATAACCAAAACTGGGGAAATCCAGCGTAATACCTAATACCGGGATTTCAGGGTTACGTTTTCTGAATTCCTTTATCCTTGGCATTTCAGTTAGACAAGCACTACAAGAAGGACTCCATACATTGACGACGACCCATTTGCCTTGTCCGATATGATTAGCAAGTGGTTCTTCATCGCCCTGAATATTGACTAGCGACATTGATAATGCATCTGCCTGCAAAAATTGAGTCGCAGTCAATACAAATATGACAATTATGCACGATATAAATTTACTGATTACTGCCATAGGCTTCATCATACCAATTTAGATTCATCAAGTGTCATGCGGTTCAACATATACGCTGCATCGGTTCCCGTATACAATAGCGCGCCATGTCAGGAAACACATTTGGAAAATTATTTACTGTCACCACAGCCGGTGAAAGCCACGGCCCGGCACTGTGTTGCATTGTTGACGGCTGCCCGCCTGGTCTGGAATTGAACGAATCTGATATGCAAGGGGATCTGGATAGACGCAAGCCGGGTAAATCACGTTATGTCACTCAGCGTAAAGAATCGGATAGTGTGAAAATATTATCAGGCGTTTTTGAAGGCATCACGACAGGGACTCCTATTGCCTTATTAATTGAAAATGAGGATCAGAAGTCTAAAGACTATAGCAACATCAAGGATATGTTCAGACCTGGCCACGCTGATTATTCCTATCAACAAAAATACGGTATTCGAGATTATCGTGGTGGTGGCCGTTCTTCTGCAAGAGAAACCGCCATGCGTGTCGCAGCAGGTGCAATCGCAAAAAAATATTTAAACGAAAAATTCGGGTTGCAAATTCGCGGTTATTTATCTCAATTAGGAACTGAAAAAATTGATTTTATTTCATGGGAGGGTGTGGATGATAATCCCTTTTTTTGCCCGGATCCGAATCGAGTTGAGGCGTTAGAAAATTACATGGTTGCCTTGCGTAAAGAGGGCGAATCAGTTGGCGCGAGATTGAATATTATTGCTGAGGAAGTGCCAGTCGGTTTGGGCGAACCTATTTTTGATCGATTGGATGCCGACATTGCCAAAGCGATGATGAGTATCAATGCAGTTAAAGCAGTTGAAATTGGTGCAGGATTTAATGTTGTTGAAATGAAGGGCACTCAAAATAGAGATGAATTAACTCCTGAAGGTTTTTCCGGAAATAATGCTGGCGGTATTCTGGGTGGTATTTCTACCGGTCAGGCAATAAGTGTCAGTATTGCGCTAAAACCGACATCAAGTATCCGTTTACCAGGCGAGACCATCAATAAAGAAGGAAAGTCTGCAGAAGTGATGACTAAAGGTAGGCATGATCCATGTGTAGGCATTCGTGCAACACCTATTGCCGAAGCAATGCTTGCCTTGGTATTGATGGATCATTTACTTAGACATCGTGGTCAAAATGCTGATGTCCAATCAATAACGCCGGTAATTCCTGCCAGTTCTGAATAATGTTAAACATTGACGGCCTGCCGTACTGGCGACTGTCAGGCTATTATTTTCTTTTTTTTCTTACGATAGGTGGTTTCATGCCTTATTGGAACCTCTATCTTCAATCCATTTCCATGTCGCCAGAAGAGATTGGAATTTTATCTGCAGTAGTAGTCGTGACTAAAATCTTTGCATCGCCATTTTGGGGTTGGATGGTCGATCAATATGGGCGCCGTGTGAAGTTAATACAATTTTGCGCGTTATTAACGGCATGCAGTTTTACATTCGTTTTGTTCTCAGAATCATTCTGGTGGTTATTTTTTGTTTTATTTGTCTTTTCTATTTTTTGGAGTGCCGGTTTACCATTGATAGAAGCAACGACCTTTTCACATCTAAAAAATAACACACACGATTACACTAAAATTCGAATTTGGGGTTCGATCAGTTTTATCATTGGTGTATTAGCGTTGGGAACATATTTTGATAATTATCCTATTGTTCATC
>JBCCHP010000023.1:0-13836 GCA_039028675.1 Pseudomonadota bacterium
ATCGTGTTTGAATTGGTTATTAGCATCCAATAATTTTGGATATTTTTAACCATATCTGTTTATACTGGGTTTATGTCTACAAAGAGCAGTAAGTCATTAAAAAGTCTAATTTTTCGCCATGAAATCGCCATCTTACTGTTAATCACTATTACGGCGCTTACCGGTGGCGCGACTGCCTATTTCTGGCAGCAGAATTCAGCTGAATCCTTGCGCATCAATGACATGTTTTACTTTACCGAGCAGGTTCGTGGTGAAATGTACGCGCAAATACAGGAAATGATTCGCGCTCGAGTACTGGAAGATAGTAATGCCTATAATTCCTATGCTCAATATTCACGCAGTATTTCAGAATTATTCAATGAATTAAGGCGTCGATCCATATCGAAAGAAGAAGATTTGGCGATTCAGGAGTTGAATTTGTCATATCGTGAGATTCAGCGTGATATGAATAATGTCTTTAATGACCCCTATATCGCTAATCGATTATCGAGAATTCAATTATTAGATCCGCAATTTGCACAACGCATGGTCGGAAAGTTTGAACAACATTACTTGGAATTTAGAGCAATCCTTAAAGAACAGCATGAACAACTCGATATCACTTTGGAAAACTGGACAAAACTTGCACCATTTGCAATCACAATACCGATTGTCATTGTATTGATGATCGTTTTATACACGAGACAAGTCATGCGTAATGAATTTATCAAACCCATAGGCAATATTATGCGAGGAGCAGAAGAAATTAGTCATGGTAATTTGAGTTATAAAATAGAAGAAAGTGGCGTGGCAGAGGTCGCAAATTTAACCGAAGCCATAAATAAAATGGCCGAAGAAATAGCAGATAATCGAGATGCAATTATTGAAAATGAGAAACAGGCCGCGCTAGGTTCATTGGTACCCGTGGTAGCACATAACATTCGCAATCCATTAGCTAGTATTCGTGCAATGGCTCAGTTACTCGAACATACAGATAACAAGGACGAAATAATCGAATCGAAAAATGAAATCATCACCACAATTGATAGACTAGGTCGTTGGGTCAGTTCCCTGGTGTCTTATTTACACCCTTTAAAACCAAATCGAATTGAAGTTTATCCCGTTGAGTTAATCAACGCTGCATTAAGTCTTATTAGTATCAGGATAGATGAAAAACAGATTAAAGTAACCAAACGGGGATGGGAAAACAATTTACCGTTATCGGCTGACCCTGATTTAATGGAGCAAGCCTTGTTTAGTTTATTATCGAACGCGGTTGACGCGACCCCAAAACAGGGCGAAATAAAAATTGCGTTGGCTAATCTGGGTGATCAGCTTGAGATTCATATTCATGATAGTGGTCCAGGCTTATCATTTGAACCTAAACCTGACAATCTAGAACCTGGTCCATCAACGAAAAGGTTAGGTACAGGACTCGGTATTCCTATTGCCTATAAAATTTGTGAAAAACATGACTGGGATCTAAAGTTTGATGTTGAAAAAGGTAAAGGCACGATGGTTATTATTTCAGCACCGCTACAACAGAAGACAGAGGTTAATGAGTAATGCAGGAATTTGAAAGTTTTTCAGCTGAAGTCCCAGTCATTGAAACAACCATTTTATTGGTTGAAGACGAAAGTGTATTTGCCAAGGCGGTGAAAAAGCATTTACAAAGGCAAGACTTCAATGTTGAGCTAGCAGGCGATATTGAGACAGGGAGAAAATTATTCGAAGAAAAAACACCAGATATTATCTTGCTGGATATGAGATTACCTGATGGGTCCGGTCTCGAATTACTTGAAGAAATTACAAATTCTAATTCAAACCCACCGGTTCTGGTGATGTCTGCTTATGGAGAAGTTGAAGATGCAGTCTCTGCGATGAAGTTAGGTGCATCTGATTATTTAAAAAAACCTGTCGATCTAGAGGAACTATCGCTTAATGTAAAAAAAGTATTGGATAAAAATGAAGTATCGAAAAAATTAACCTACTCAAATAAGCGTGAACAACATGCTACAGAGAAAGTAAATTTTTTGGGAGAATGCAATCAAATAAAATCAGCGAGAGAACAGGTCGAACGTCTCGCTCAACTTTCAATAAAGAGCACATCAATTCCGCCGACGGTTTTAATACTTGGTGAAACTGGTACCGGCAAAGATGTAATAGCCAGATTATTACATGCTAACAGCAATCGATCAGATAAGCCCTTTGTGCATGTTGATTGCGCTTCCTTACCAAAAGACTTGATTGAATCAGAATTGTTTGGTCATGAAAAAGGGGCGTTTACAAATGCACATGTTGCGCGTACGGGATTAATCGAAGCGGCCGAAGAAGGTGTTTTATTTTTAGATGAAATTGGTGAGTTACCTTTGGATTTACAATCAAAATTATTAGCTGTATTAGAACGAAGAACATTAAGACGTGTGGGTACGACACAAGAGCGTCCTGTTGCTGCTTGGATTATCGCTGCGACTAATCGAAATTTGGAAAAATTATCTGAGCAAGGTGAGTTTCGCTCAGACTTGTTTTATCGACTCAATGTGATGTCGCTTGTCATGCCTCCACTACGTGAGCGTGGAGGCGACGTTCTTTTACTGGCCAACCATTTCGCACATCAAACCGCCAGACGCTATGGGATTGAATTTGATGGATTTACCAAAGAAGCAGAAATTGCATTACAGGAATATGACTGGCCCGGTAATGTGCGAGAAATGAAGCATTTATTGGAGCGCGCAGTTTTATTAAGTGGCGGTGGCAATATCGAAAAAGAGACCTTAAACATTGAGAGCAGCATTAAAATATCAGAGGAACAAGGTAGTCTTGATGATGATATGACACTTGGCGATGCCGAATTACAATTAATAAAACAGGCTTTGGACCGAACGAATCATAATGTCTCCAAGGCGGCACGTGAATTAGGTATTACACGTATGGCATTACGTTATCGAATCAAAAAGTATGATCTTTGATATTAATGCAGTTTCATTCTTGTTTTACTTTTACGCGTCATAATATTTGCAAATGTTAATAAAAATACTCTTACATAACCTTTCACTGTTATTTGATGCATTAAATATAATGACACATAGATGAGCCTGGCGAGTAGTCCCTCTATCATCAAGCTACCTGCTTTTTTCCCAAGTAAATTCCCCATCATATTGCCTACCGTCGAATAACGACTCAAATTGATTAATGAACCATAGTCAATGTATTGATAATCCTTAATAGGTTTATTGTGCAAAATATTAATTATTGATTTGGTGAGTAGATCGGCCTGTTGATGAGCTGCCTGTGCACGCGGTGGAACAGTATTTTCTCCTTCATCGAGCGGACAAGCTGAACAATCACCAAAAGCAAATATATGTTCATCTCTTGTTGTCTGAAGGTTCTTCTTTACAACTAGCTGATTAATTCTATTTGTTTCAAGTCCATCCAGATTAGATAAAAAATCAGGTGCTTTTATACCTGCAGCCCAGACTTTAATTGCCGCTGGAATAAAATCATCTTCTGTTTTAAAACCGTCTTTGGTTGCTTCTATAATACGCTTGCCGGTGACCACATGAACATCAATTTTTTGCAGCGCTTTTTCAGTCATCTCAGATAGTCTAGGTGGTAATGCTGGCAATACTCTATTCGCTGCTTCCAGTATGGATATATTGATATCATTTTCTCTGGATAAATTACGCATGCCAAACTCGATTAACTGTTCGAAGGCATTATGTAGTTCTGCAGATAACTCAACACCCGTTGCACCCGCACCGGCGATAGCTACATTCAATTGCCCTTCAGATAATGGTGTTTCCTGTGTATTTGCACGAGTAACAGAGCGTAATAAGTTTTGATGAAAGACATCGGCTTCAACGCGTGTGTCGATAAACATGCAATGTTCTTTTATTCCAGAAATGCCAAAATCATTCGTTTCACTGCCCACTGCAAACACCAGAATATCATACTGAAATGAACGTTCAGGGATGAAAACAACACCGTCATTATCTATTGATGCAGCAACAGTAATTTCTCGTTTTTCACGATTAAGCCCAACCATGCGGCCAAGTCGAAAAGTAAAGTAATTTTGATAAGCCAAAGCTAGATAGCTCATTTCATCTTCATAGGAATTCAATGTGCCAGCGGCAACCTCATGCAGAAGTGGTTTCCAAAGATGAGTCGTTACTGCATCTACCAGCGTGATTTCAGCTTTTTTCTTTTTGCCTAGTTTATTGCCAAGTTTTGCAGCTAATTCAAGACCACCAGCTCCACCACCAACAACGATGACTTTGAAAGGTTTTATTTCGTTCATAATTATTCTTTATGTTGATTATTATCGTTTATATCAAGTTATCCAGGTTTACTCTAGTGCTTTTGCTGGAAACGAATAATTCGCTTAAAATTAATAAAACTAATTTAATGAGTAAAAACATGAATGATAATACTGAAATAGAATTACAAGCTGCTGCCTTTCGCCGTTTAGTCGAACACTTACGCGAAAATACTGATGTGCAAAATATCGATTTAATGAATCTGGCTGGATTCTGCCGAAATTGTTTATCAAAATGGTACCTTGCAGCAGCAGAGGATAAAGGTATTGAGCTCGATTACGAAGGTGCAAGAGAAACTATCTATGGCATGCCTTATTCAATCTGGAAAGAGAAATACCAAAAAGAGGCCAGTGAGCAACAGAAGAAAAAGTTTGCTGATAAGATAGAACAACAGGATCAATAAATTGATTTCAATTTAAATCCTGCTTGTTGTAATTGTACTAATAGACCATTTTCATCAGCCAGATGTGATGCCCCTATCGCTACAAATGCATTACCTTCTTCAAATGCACGCATTATTCGATTCATTACCCGATCATTTCTGTCATAAAGTATAGCCTGCATGAAGCGTTCAAATACAGCTTCATCATGATGAGGTTGTTGATTGAAGGCTAAGATACCTTCCAAATCACGCGCGACATACAAATCAATTAACTTTTTTGCATCACCAATTATATTACTATGATTGCAAATGGTATCTTCAAGAATGGTAATTTGATCGGATATCGATAATCCTTCCAATGCCGCCACAATTTCTTCCATTGTTTCTAATGATTCAATACGTTGAATTGTTTGCATACCTAGTTTTAACAGATTCATTTCCTGTGATGCTGCTCTTACAGGTTTTGGACGACCAATCAGACTAAAGGCTGCCCATGGTTTTAATGACGCGACTTTATCTTCAGGTACACCATATTCAACGGCTATTCGTGATAATTCATCTAACATTTCTGCTTGCAGGTAACTAGATAAGGTCTGGCCATCCTGAAAGTACATGGCATCAAAAAATGCCTGATTGGCTTTATCACTAGGTACTGTTTCCATCAATAACAATTTACTCCTGACTAATGCTAATCTGATTGGAGGAGGAAAGCCGGTGACGAGATAGTCTTGAGAGTGAATAGTACCAAGCACATAATTCGTTTTGCCATCTTTTTCTGCCTGCCATAACAATCCCTTTTTAAAAGGCGTGGTCGTATTTATTTTCGTTACGTCAACCGAAGATGTTTCCAGGTATTCTCCGCAAGCAGAAATCGGATGCGTACTTTCTTCTGCGAAAAGTGTGACTGCAGATAGCATGAATATTAATAAATAGAGTAATCGCATTTTTATCTAAATTTCAGGAAATAATCCCAATTATATTTTGCTTTAACTGCTATATCATATTTTATTTTTAAATAATCTGATCATGCAGAACAAGACTTATCTATTTTTTTTATTTCTAATTCTCGCCCTGAGTCTCAGAGTAGAAGCGGATCCATTTAATGACAATGAGTTTGAAGATTGTCTTCGCGCCGTATATGACAAAATTAATGGACGTATTATCAAGGTGGAAATGAAACGGGAAGGTAACCTGTCTATCTATGAGTTTGATATCCGGGATACAGAAAATCGGGACTGGGATATTGAATGTGACGCACTAAAACCGGAAATCATCGAAATGGAGCGAGAAGTTTATAGTGTATCGGCGGAATTATTCAGTAAGAGGCAAAAAATTGATTATCACCAGGCAAAAAGCAAGGTTATTGAGCTATATGACGGCGAGATTCTGGAAATAGAATTTGAAGTCGAGGAAAGTGGCTTGCCGGTTTATGAATTTGATATCAAATTGCAATCTGGTGAAATTATTAAAGTAGAGATAAATGCAGAAACGGGTGAGTTGCACGAATACAGCCGTGAAATATGGCAAATAGGTTTTGAATAACAACAGTTTACGTTTATTATTTCGATAAATAAGAAATAATAGACAAATTGTGCAATATAATCACACTTGCCGAAATTACGAGCAGATAATTATACATCCGGCATTACTAGCAATTCGCTATCTCGCTTTAGCGAGTTGTATAGTAATTACAGGATGTGCCAAATACAGTTATCAGACTGATCCTATTGATCCTATCCAATCTCAGCAGCAACACATTTCGCTAACGCCTGAGGATGCTGAATTTCGGAAATACGTGCTTACCCATTTTCCGAATAGGGAGTTTCCTGTAAAAAGCTGGGAACTATCATTATTAACGCTCGCTGCTTTTTACTTTAATCCGGCTATACAAATTGCGCAGTCAGAATTGGACATCATCGACGCTGAGCTAATCATTGCCGGGCAAAAACCAAATCCGACGATTGACTTACCAGTTGAATATAAAACAGAGCCGGGCGGGTCTCCATGGCTATTTGGGTTGATTGGTGATTTTATCTTTGAAAGACCTGAGAAACGGAAAGCTAAAGTCGATATTGTTCGAGCTAAGCGCCAGGCAAAAGAAATCGCGTTATTACAATTAGGGTGGTCTTTGTATCACAATATGCATAGGGACATGATTAATTATTATGCGCAGGTCGAAGTTGGAAAGTACCTTACACAACAAAAAAAACTATTAATTGAAATACTGGATGTACTAGTTCAAAGACTGGAGTTCGGTCAGACTAGTGAGTTTGAACTTAGTCGCGTTAGATTGGAGCTTCAACGTGTCGAACTGGCTTTATCTAATCAAGGGTTTCAAATTAACGATAGTCAACATAAGTTATTCTCAAATACCGGCTTATTAACAACGAACATAAATAACAATGACGTTTCATTTGACCAATTAACACAACATTTAAATGTATTAAATAATATGAATATAGATAAAGGTGACAGTGCTCTTTAGATAAAAAGGATTCATCATCCCTTAATATGGGATTAAAAATGTCCATTTTCAGACACATAATTACCATATGGTGTACTATTGATTTATCTTTTTTTAGCATAAGTCGTTTTTTACTATTTGTCTCATGAGTAATCATCGTCAGATCCTGGTTGGCATCAGTCTATCTCTTTGCCTGTTCACACATGCCTTTGCCAAAGAATCGGTAACTATCGCAATTGTTCTGGATGGACCCATTGCGAGAGAATTTTTACCAATAGAGCAAATTATTAGTGAAATTAATGATTTATCTGGTAATGAATTTGATATCAAATTTCCTGAATCGAAGATCTTAAATGGCAATTGGCAAGTCAACTCAATCACAGAGGCGCTTCAGTCTGCACTATCCGATCCCGAAATTGATCTCATCATCGCCAATGGGTTATTGGCTACCAATGCAGCCGCCAATATCACTACATTAACTAAACCCGTAATCGGCCCGGTTGTTGCTGATCGAGTATTACAAAATTTACCCTATATAGAAGGTAGTAGTGGTAAAAATAACTTCGTATACGTCAGTGATAATAGAACCGTTGGTGAAGATTTACAGCAATTTTACCAATTAACACCCTACCAACATCTGGCCGTCATCGTTGATCGACTATTCCTTGATGCTATACCTGAATTGAAAGGGACCACTTATGGAGTACAACAGGAACTGGGGTTTCAAATTTCATTTATTCCTGTTGCAGATAATCCAGTTGCTGCAGCTGAAGCTATTCCAGCAGATGTTGATGCCGTTTATATTCCTCCATTGCTCAGATTTGATTTAGCTATTTTTAAGCAACTTGCGGATAAGTTGATAGAAAAAAGATTAGTCAGCTTTTCATTGCTTGGTAGAGAAGAACTGGAGATGGGTATTCTTGCAACACTCAGCGGACGCGAAATTGATACCTTGCGCTACGCACGACGTATTGCTCTTAATGTACAAAGCATATTACTTGGAACCAATGCTGCAGAGTTAAAAGTGGCGTTGGATCAACCGCCCAAGTTAGCCATAAATATGCGCACTGCAAATGCGATCGGTTTTTCACCGACATGGGAATCATTAGAAATTGCCGATCTGTTATATGCAGATGATATTGAAGAGAGCATCAAACTAGGACTAGTGGAAGCAGTTCAACTTGCTATTAAACAGAATATTGCGTTAAAGGTAGAAGAACTCGATGTTGAGTTATCTAAAACGTCAGTTAAATCAAATCTTTCGCCATTACTCCCCCAAATAGATATCCAAACTGGTGTCACGCAAATTGATCGAGATCGCGCTGGTTTAACACAAGCGCAACGCAGTACCGATGCTGATTTATCTGCGACACAGGTCATATATTCAGAGACACTTAAATCAAATTATGATGTTTCAAAATTGCTAGAAAGTGCGGCTAGTGCAGAGTTGAAAACAAGCATACTCGACGTCATTAGCAATAGTGCAACTGCCTACCTGCAAACATTGCTTGCGCATGCAACTGAACAAATTCAACGTTCAAATTTACAAGTCTCGGAAACCAACCTTGAACTTGCAGAGTCACGCCTAAAGATTGGTTATAGTGATCGTTCCGAAGTATTGCGCTGGGAGAGTCAGATTGCTACTGATAGACAAAATTTATATTTGGCTCAGGCAAGCAAAGAACAGCTTGAGACAGAATTAAAGCGCCAGATCAATTTCTCACTGGATGAAAAAGTAGCTGTTTCAGACGCAGGTATTAGTAATCTATTAACATTACTGGATAGTGATCGTTTCCAACGTTTTTTTAATAACCCGAAAAGTTTTGAAATCTTTACTAAATTTGAAGTAAATCGTGCAATTGTAAATGCGCCTGAACTAGAGCAGACAGATTTCCTGATTGCCTCAAATGAACGCGAGTTACTAGCTGCAAAACGTGCTTACTATATTCCCGATATTCAATTAAACACACAATATGGCAGTAATATTGAACGCGGTGGCGTGGGTTCAAATAATTCAAGCCTGAATGATGATGAATGGTCTGTTGGTGTACAAGCTTCCATTCCGCTATTTGCTGGTGGTTCAAGAAGTGCCGAAGTAGCCAGAGCAAATAACACATTGATACAGAATCGTTATCAACGGCAAAATATTAAACAACAAATTGAAGCTAGAGTATTCACTGCATTACAACAAGCCAGTGGTAGTTATCCGGCAATCAGGCTCTCGAAAAATGCTGCTGAAGCAGCTTCAGAAAATTTGTCACTAGTCACCGATTCCTATTCGCAAGGCATTCTATCCATTACAGATTTAATTGATGCCCAAGATGCCACACTCGCCGCAAATCTATCCGCTGCCGAAGCGCAATATAATTTTATGATTGATTGGATTGAAATCCAGCGAGCTGTCGCTAACTTCGATTTATTACTGACAAGCGATGGCTTTGAAAGCTGGTATCAGGAATTGGATGAGTATTACAGCAAATTGAATCAATAATTCAGGTGAAAACCATGCAAACCCAACGAAATATTTATTGCTCTCTAGCGTTACTACTTTTTCTAGCAGGATGTGGCGACAGCGATAGTAGTGCTGATAGTACTGAAGCACCACTTCGTCCCGTACGTTATATCACCGTTAACACGTTTGATATGGCAACGACACGTACCTTTTCGGGTTTATCAAAATCAGGGCAGGAGTCCAATTTAAGTTTTAGGGTGAGTGGACCGGTAAAAAGCCTTTCTGTTGAGGTAGGCGATCGTGTCAAAAAAGGACAAGTTATTGCTACCATTGATCCGGCGCAATACCAATTACAAGCACAACAATCCAAGGCAAGCTTGGCACAGGCTGAAGCAAGTTTACGTAATGCGGAGGCCAATTTTGAACGAATTAAAGGCTTGTATGAAAATAATAATATCTCAAGAAATGAACTGGACTCCGCCAGAGCAACTGCAGAATCAAGCAAAGCACAAGTCAGTGCGGAAAGAAAAGCATTAGAGCTCGCAAATCTTGATGTTTCATATACACGGCTTACTGCAACTGATAGTTGTGATGTTGCTGAAGTACTAACGGAAATGAATGAAAACATTTCTCCTGGAGAAACTGTTGTATCTGTCAATTGCGGAGAAAAAATTGAAGTTGAATTAGGTGTGCCGGAAAGTACGATTGCACAAATTGCCAGAGGCATGAATGCTATTGTTGAATTTAGTGCACTTCCTGAGCAAAACTTTATGGCGAATGTTACTGAGGTTGGAGTTGCCGCTACATCAGGAACAACTTACCCAGTTACACTTGAATTAAAAGATAATGATTCTGAATTAAGATCAGGACTGGCTGCACAAGTTACTTTTTCATTTGATAATGGTTCAGCAAATACGAATATATTATTACCTGCGGTGGCAGTTGGTGAAGATGTGAATGGTCGTTATGTATATAAAGTCAATAATACCAACGAAGCTAGTGTTGGTGAGATAGAACGACAGGCTGTTTCTATTGGTGAGCTTACCACTAATGGTCTTGAAATTATGGATGGCTTGGCGGCTGGCGATAAAGTCGTGACCGCAGGTATCAGTGTGATACGTCCAGGGCTGAAAGTGTTACTGGATTAATCATGCATATTACTCAAGCAGCATTTAAACACGATCGCGTTGCTGTCGTTTTAGTGATCATATTATTGTTTAGTGGGCTGAACGCATTTGTCCAGCTACCCAAAGCACAAGACCCGGGCTTTATCGTTCGCGTCGCTGTCATTACCACAGAATTCCCTGGTGCTAATCCCGAACGCGTCGAATTATTAGTCACTGATAAAATTGAAAAGAAAGTACAAGAAATGCCAGAGGTCGATTTTATTACCAGTGAATCGCGCACAGGTATTTCAATCATTAATGTTAACTTTCTTGAGTCCTATAAAAATATGCGTCCCATCTTCGATGACTTGCGACGCAAAGTCGAAGATATTGAATCCGAACTACCTGAAGGCATACGTCCGCCAGAAGTGAATGATGAGTTTGGAGATGTGTTTGGTAGTGTCTATACATTGACTGGTGATGGTTATAATTATGCCGAACTTAAAGATATTGCTGATGATATTCGTGACCGCTTATTAAAGTTACCTGATATTGCCAAGGTGGATATTCACGGTGCTCAGGAAGAAGTAATATTTGTTGAATATAATAATGCAAGACTCGCAGAACTGGGGGTCTCACCTCAACAACTCTCCGGTGTACTCAGTACAGCAAACATCCTCTCATCGGGCGGCGATATATTAACTGGCCGTGAACGAATCGTTCTGGAACCCACAGGTAATTATGAATCCGTGAGTGAATTGCAACGAACAGTCATTCAACTACCAGATGGTAATGTGGTATATCTTGGTGATATTGCCAATATTTATCGTGCTTATACTGATCCACCAACAAGTGTCACACGTGTAAATGGGAAACCAACATTAGCATTAGCAATTTCAATGCGTGAAGGTGGCGATATATTAAAGCTGGGTAAACAACTCGATCAGGCAATCCCGCTAATTAGTGAAAAATATCCCTGGGGCATTGACCTCGATAAAGTCTGGTTTCAGGCTGATTTGGTAGAACAAAACGTTAATAATTTTATCAGTAACCTGCTGCAAGCTATCGGCATTGTCTGTCTGGTGATGCTAATCACATTAGGTTTAAAAACAGGGATCGTCGTCGCCACTTTGATACCAGCAGCCATGATTATCGCGCTATATGTTATGCAGTTATTTAATATTACTATTAATCAGGTGTCGCTGGCGGCCTTGATTATTTCACTAGGCCTTCTGGTTGATAATGCCATCGTGCTGGTTGAATCTGTGATCGTAAAATATGAACAAGGGGCCTCTGCTGTTGATGCAGCGATCAATTCCGGAAAAGAATTATTATTACCCTTACTTATCTCTTCATTAACAACGGCTGCTGCCTTCATGCCTATTGCGTTAGCGGAATCTGCAGTGGGTGAATACACAGCAGATATTTTTTATGTAGTGGCAATCACACTACTTACTTCCTGGGTACTGGCGATGACAGTCATTCCCATGTTGGCAGCTAAGTCACTTTGTACAAGTAAGCAACAAGCTCAGGCTGGTGAGCAATATAACTCAAAAGGTTATCTTCTTTATCAATCCATCTTGCTATTTTCTCTAAAGCATAAAATTATTTTTGGATTATTCATTATCGCCTTGTTCTTTTCTGCTATAAAAACACTGGCTTTTGTTCCCAGTATATTTATCGAACAATCTGAAGATCCAATCTTCAATGGAAATTTTGAAATGCCACTTGGCACCTCAATCGAAAACAGTCAGGAAGTGATGGCAGACATTGATAAATATATTTACCGCACCTTCCTAAAACCAGAAAATGGGGAACCCAAGATTAAAAACTGGCTAACCTTTATTGGCGACGGTGGCCCAAGATTTGATCTATCACTTGATCCACCAAAACAAAATCCTGCGAATTCTTTTCTGGTTGCGAATACCGTTAAAGGGGCTGATGTCGAAGAAGTCATGGCAGGTATTGAAGAATATGCTAAAGAACAACATCCAGACCTTGCATTAAAACTAAGCCGGTTAGAAAATGGACCGCCAGTCGGCTATCCCATCCAAATCAGATTATCAGGCCCTGAATTTGATCAACTCTATCGTATAGTTGATCAGGTAACAGCCCGTTTGTATGCAGAACCATTAGTGTCCAGCGTCAAAAATACCTGGGGCCAAAAAACCAAGAAACTCCTGGTAGAAGTCGATCAAGATCGCGCAAGACGCGCCGGTATTACTAATGATGATGTTGCCTACTCACTCAAAGCCAGCTTGTCCGGCATTGAGATGACTGAATATCGTGAAGATGACAAATTGATTCCAATCACCTTGCGCTCAATCGCCGCCGATCGACAAGATATCAGTAAGCTAGATGGCACTAGTATTTACTCACAATCAACGGGAGAATCCGTTCCACTCAAGCAGGTCGCAGATGTAAAACTGGTATTTGAACCTGGCAAGATAGAGAGGCGTGATAGAAATCGTACAGTCACATTAAAAGCACAAATTATAGAAGGCGCAACCGCCACAGAGGTCAATAAATCACTCTCGCCCTGGCTTGCTGAAACAAAACAAAACTGGCCTAGAGATTATAACTATGAAGAAGGGGGTGAAGCAGAAGAGTCTGGTGATGCAAATGCATCCATAGCAGCTAAATTACCGATTGCGGCAATGCTAATATTGCTTTTACTCGTGACACAATTTAATTCACTTCGGCGACCTTTTATTATTTTAACAACAATTCCTCTCGGTATTATCGGTGTGGCTTATGGGTTGTTTATCGCCGGTTCATCTTTTGGCTTCTTTACTATCCTCGGTATTATTTCTCTCTCTGGCATTATCATTAATAACGCAATTGTTTTACTTGATAGAGTAAAAATTGAAGTTGAAGAAATGGGTAAATCTGAGGCCGATGCTATCATCTCTGCATGTTTGCAACGTTTACGACCTATATTGCTCACCACTGCAACGACCGTTTTAGGGATGCTGCCACTATGGTGGGGTGGGTCTGCCATGTTTAAACCAATGGCCATATCAATTATTTTTGGTCTGGCGTTTGCAACCTTACTAACACTGTTATTGGTACCTGTCCTTTATAGCTTGTTTTTTCGCGTGAGTTTTAAAAATAGATAAAATTATTTTTTTTAAATA
>JBCCHP010000024.1:0-13573 GCA_039028675.1 Pseudomonadota bacterium
TCGCTAAATAGTCTCAAAATCAATTTGCGGGAAATTGTTGTATTTGCTTGCTCGCAATTGATTTGTAGTTACTACAATCTTAAACACAGCTTATTTAATCGTCTTTTTTATTGCCTCCTTAAATATTAATTATAAAGAAACAATTAATTTTATTAGGGTAAACTAAGTTTAGAGAAAAAATAGAGTGGCGATATGGATAAGATAACAAGTATGCGAGTATTTGCTTCAGTCGTAAGATTGGGCAGTTTTGCTGCCGCAGCAGAAGAATTAGATATGTCCAATGCAATGTGTTCGAAGTATGTTCGTGGGCTTGAGGAGACCCTGGGCGCCAGATTATTGAACCGGACAACTCGACAACTAAGCCTCACCGAAGTAGGCAGCGAATATCACAAACGTGTACTCGATATTTTGACGGATATAGAAGATGCCGAACAATTCGTATCAGAGTTGCAGCAAAAACCAGTTGGAACATTACGTATCCTGTCACCGCCTTCCCTCGGTTCATTTCATCTGTCTCGAGCAGTAAAGGATTACAAAAATGATTATCCGGATGTGTCGATAGAACTTATTCTGTCTGATGATTGTGACAATATTGTCGATCGAGGTGTCGATCTGGCATTTCGCGTTGGCGATCTTCAGGATTCTACCATTGTTGCGCTACCCATCGCTTCCAGTCGATTATTGCTTTGTGGCTCACAATCGTACTTTGACGAACACGGCAAACCCGAATCAATCGACGATTTGGAAAGTCATGTTTGCCTGACAATGGGACAAAATCTGATTTTTCCAACATACTGGAAATTTAAAAAAGCCGATAAAGTAATACGTCTCGATCATAAAAAGCCTTATTTAAAAGCCAATATTGCTGACGCGCTTAGAGTTGCCGCGATGAATGGCAGCGGCATAGCTCAACTTCCGTCTTATATAATTGGACTCGATATCCAACGTCGAAAATTAGTGCCAGTGTTGGAAAATTATGAACCAGACCCAATTCCCATCAATCTCGTATACGCCCATAGAAAACATATGTCGTTAAAAGTGAGGAGCTTTGTTGACTATATGAAGGCTTACTTCAATGGTCAGCCCTATTGGGATGAGTGGATGTACAATATTGAATAAATTAATATAAGTTATTGAATTTAAATAGATAAAAATATGTTGCAATGCAGCATTTCTACTGTATACTATATGTCATTACTTAAAATGATTTCAGGAGAAATGAAATGCAAATTACATTAGAACAATTTGTTGCTCCTATTAAGGAGATTAATGAGCTGACCTTGAAGAGCGTAGAAAAAATTGCTGCCATTCAAGTGAGAGCGATACAGGAAAATACTGACGTTAGCGTTAATGCAATTAAAAGCGCTGCCCATGTAAAAGATCTGGATTCTTTCAATGCTTATCTGCAAACCCAAATCGCAACTGCTCAAGATATCGCTGATGCAGCAATTAAGGACGCGCAGAAAATCGTTAAATTGACTGAAGATTATGCGAGTAAAGTACAATCTACTGTTGAAAATTCAGCATCATAATTAACTTACGTTAATGGAAAAGCCGCTTACACAGCGGCTTTTTTTATGCTTAGCAGATTACACAATATATGTTGCAACGCAACATATATTGTGTATACTAATCTTAAAGAAAATATTGGAGACCCACGATGGATGTATCAATTGAAAAAGTAATTGGACCTGTGAAGGAATTAAACGAACTCACCTTAAAAAGCATTGAAAAAATCTCTGCCGTTCAGGTGAAAGCAATGCAGGAAAGTGCTGAGGCCAGCATAGAAGCGTTAAAGGCTTCTACCAGCATAAGTGATTTAGATTCCCTCAACGCTTACATGCAAGCGCAATTATCTACCGCGCAGGGCATGTACTCAAAAGCAGTGAAAGATGCAGAAAAAATCGCAAAAATGTCTGAAACTTATGCCAACGATGTTAAGGCTTTAGTAGAAAAATCGATGACTAGCTAATTACTAACTTCGTTTTGTTCATTTAAAAACCGCTCCTCGGAGCGGTTTTTTTTATCTTATTGTCTACATAAAAAGCAAAGAAACTGCTCGTAAGTCAGTGCCTTTTGGCGCTCGCCTGAATCAAGATCAAGTCGTCGAAGCGTTTTAGTAGTTGTAGTAGATTTTGCCTGGAAGGATCACGTTTGTGCAGACACTCTTCAGCATATTCATATATGCCGCTACGCATGGGCAATGGTTTAGTTTGCTCAATAGTCTGTTTCATACGCGGTAAAAATATCCATTGTAACCATTGTTCAAAACTCAACGTATCCATGCAAAAAGGGATACTGCTATCCAAATCGCTAGCGTCGGGTTTTATGTCGCCCCACTTGCCGTGAACTCTTAAATTGGCCTCTACTTCGAGAAGAACATCAGCGATTCGATTTGGAATGTCGTGCATTAACATGATTATACGTTGGCATATCGCCATTTCAACAAGACATATATGAAACCATTGCTGCTTATTGACGACAAAAACAAGACAAATAACAGGAAACTAGCTGGATATTTCACAATAAATACCAATCTGGTTTATACTCCGCCCGCCAGTTTCTTGCCCGGTGCTGTCCAGGGCAATATTCCAGAAATCGTAGATTTGATGGAAGCGCTAGCAGTAGCGTTCGCTGGGCATATTTTTCCTAAAACAAAAGAGATTTGAGTAATGACTGATTTAAGTAAGTATCGAAATATAGGCATCTTCGCCCATGTTGATGCAGGTAAAACCACTACATCAGAACGTATTCTGAAATTGACTGGTAAGATCCACAAAACCGGTGAAGTGCATGATGGTGCTGCAACAACCGACTTCATGGAACAGGAGCAGGAACGTGGTATTACGATTCAGTCTGCTGCGACAAGTTGTTTTTGGAAAGATCATCGTTTGAATATTATCGATACTCCAGGACACGTTGATTTCACAATTGAGGTATATCGCTCATTAAAAGTATTAGATGGTGGCATCGGTGTCTTTTGTGGATCAGGTGGTGTAGAACCACAGTCAGAGACCAACTGGCGCTATGCCAACGAGTCTGAAGTTTCTCGTTTAATATTTGTCAATAAACTGGATAGGACCGGGGCTGATTTCTATCGCGTTGTTGAACAGATTGTAGACGTGTTGGGCGCTACCCCACTCGTCATGGTCTTACCAATCGGTATTGAAGATGAATTTGTTGGCGCAGTTGATTTGTTAACGCGCAAAGCATGGATATATAACGATCCGAATGATCCATTAAATTATGAAATTACCGAACCCCCGGAAGAGATGAAAGATCAAATTGAAGAGTGGCGTGAAAAACTCATCGAAACTGCAGTTGAAGCAGATGATGATGTAATGGAAAAATATCTGGAGGGGGAAGAACTCTCGATTGATGAATTAAAAGCATGTATCCGCAAAGGTACAGTTAATCTGAATTATTTTCCGACTTATTGTGGATCGGCTTTCAAAAATAAAGGCATCCAGATGATTCTAGATGCAGTAGTGGATTATCTTCCGGATCCAACAGAAGTGAAGCCGCAACCGGAAGTCGATTTGGAAGGTAACGAAACCGGTGAGGTGGCCACCGTCTCTGCTGATAAACCATTGCGTTCTTTAGCATTTAAAATTATGGATGATCGTTTCGGCGCGTTGACTTTCATCCGCATTTATTCTGGTGTTTTAAATAAAGGCGATACCATATTGAATACGTTTACCGGAAAGACTGAACGTATTGGACGTATTGTTGAAATGCATGCTGATGATCGTATCGAATTGGAAAGTGCGCAAGCTGGCGACATTATTGCCGCTATCGGTATGAAAAATGTACAAACCGGCCATACGCTTTGCGATCCCAATAAGCCCGCCACACTTGAACCGATGATTTTTCCTGATCCTGTTATATCTATCGCGATCGCGCCTAAAGATAAAGGCGCGTCTGAAAAACTGGGGATAGCCCTTGGGAAAATGATTAAAGAAGATCCCTCATTTCGCATCGAAACCGATGAAGATAGTGGTGAAACCATCATGAAAGGGATGGGCGAACTACATTTGGATATTAAAGTGGATATCCTCAAACGTACGCATGGTATAGAAGTTGAAGTTGGGAGTCCTCAAGTCGCATATCGAGAAACGATTACGCAACAACTTGAAGACAGTTATACCCACAAAAAACAATCGGGTGGCTCAGGACAATACGCAAAGATTGATTATATTGTTGAACCTGGCGAACCTGGAAGTGGGTTCGTATTTGAATCTACAGTAACGGGCGGTAATGTACCTAAAGAATTCTGGCCTGCTGTTGAAGGTGGTTTTAAAAAGAGTATGGAAAAAGGCGTACTTGCCGGATATCCCTGCCTGGATTTTAAAGTGAATCTATTTGATGGTGCATTTCATGCGGTTGACTCCTCCGCCATTGCCTTCGAAATCGCTTCTCAAGCAGCATATCGACAAAGTATGCCAAAGGCAGGGCCACAGCTAATGGAACCCATTATGAAAGTCGATGTGTATACGCCTGAAGACCATGTTGGAGATGTTATTGGTGATCTTAACCGTCGCCGTGGAATGATTAAGGATCAAGAAGCGAACGCAACTGGCGTACGAATTAAAGCTGATGCGCCTTTGAGTGAGATGTTTGGTTATATCGGTTCGTTGCGTACGATGACATCAGGTCGCGGACAATTCTCAATGGAATTTTTAAACTATGCACCATGCCCAAAAAATGTCGCAGATCAGGTGATAGAAGAAACTAAAGCGAGGGAAGAAGAAAAAAAATAACTATTCTTTTTTTCATAATCAAAAAAGCCGACATGACTGTCGGCTTTTTTATTAGGATATCTAAAAAAATTATTCCAACACACGTATCTTCATTTCAACTCTAGCCAGAGGATTATCTCTGGCATCTCTTTTCTGCGAAACGATCTGATCTGCTACCTCCATACCACTAATGACTTCACCAAAAACAGTATATTGACCATCGAGAAAAGTTGAATCTGCTACCACGATAAAAAATTGTGACCCAGCACTATTGGGATCACGTGAACGTGCCATAGATAGAATTCCTCGCTTATGCGAACGTTGGCTAAACTCAGCATCGATACTATAACCAGGGCCGCCAATACCATATTGAGATTTATCACTCCCTTTAGTGTTTGGATCACCACCTTGAATCATAAATCCCGGAATTACACGATGAAAGATTGTTCCATCATAAAAACCCTGTTTGGCAAGTTTGATAAAATTCTCAACATGTCCAGGAGCAACATCTTCGTATAAGCGTAACTCAATATTGCCAAAACTGGTTTCAATGACTGCATTAGCTTGAGTCATCTTATCTTCAGCATTTACTAGAAAAGATATAAGACAAACCGAGAAAAATATCAGTGTCTTATAGGGTAATAATTTAAACATAAGCCATCCTGTAAATATCAATATGTACTAGATTTTAAACTTCACGAACCATACTAACAAATAAAAAATATTAACTTGCTTTTCTGGAAGCGCTTTTGCGCTCATGTTCTTTAAGCAGTTTTTTTCTTAATCGAATAGAAGTTGGTGTTACTTCCATTAATTCATCATCATCAATAAATTCTAATGCCTGTTCCAGACTCATTCTAATCGGTGGTGTCAGAATGATATTTTCATCTGTTCCAGCGGCACGCACATTAGTAAGTTGCTTTGCCTTCAATGGATTCACGACCAGATCATTATCGCGTGAATGAATACCAATCAACATGCCTTCATAAACTTCTTCACCATGTCCAATAAAAAGCTTACCGCGTTCCTGAAGATTAAACAGTGCATAGCCCAAAGCCTTACCCTGACCATTGGCTATCAATACACCATTCATCCGTTGTCCAATCGTATCATTGATATGTGGGCCATAATGATCAAAGACGTTATACATTAAACCAGTACCTGATGTTAAGGTAAGAAACTCGGTTCTAAAGCCTATTAGCCCACGTGCAGGAATAACATAATCCAGTCTGACACGACCCTTACCATCAGGCTGCATATTTTTTAATGCTGCGCGGCGCTCTCCTAATTTTTCCATCACGGCACCTTGATGATCCGTTTCGATATCAACAGTAAGTTGTTCATAAGGTTCTTCTTTATGACCATCTATCTCTCGCACGATGACTTGTGGTCTACCGACAG
The DNA here is from genome assembly GCA_039028675.1 of Pseudomonadota bacterium. Taxonomy (GTDB): domain Bacteria; phylum Pseudomonadota; class Gammaproteobacteria; order Eutrophobiales; family Eutrophobiaceae; genus JANQNX01. The sequence goes on from JBCCHP010000024.1 coordinate 6,141, forward strand.
CAAGCTCATAGCCTTCACGACGCATGTTTTCTATCAAGACTGATAGATGCAGTTCCCCCCTACCCGACACACGGAATTTTTCAGCGTCTTCGGTTTTTTCTACGCGTAACGCAACATTGTGTTTTAATTCCTGTTGCAATCTATCCCAGATATTTCGACTGGTTACATATTTACCTTCTTTACCCGAAAATGGTGACGTATTAGGCTGAAACGTCATACTGATAGTGGGCTCATCAACCACGAGTGGTGTTAATGTTTCGATTTGATCTTGCGGACAAATCGTATCTGAAATATTTAATGGATCGAGCCCTGCAATTGCAACGATATCACCCGCTTCAGCCTGATCGACTTCAACTCTATCCAACCCCAGGAAACTATAGACTTGAAGTATCTTGCCTTTACGGGCATCGCCTTCGCGATTGATTACGCTAACCGGCATATTTTTTTGAATATTGCCGCGCTTGATTCTGCCAATGCCAATCACACCTACATAATTATTGTAATCGAGTGTCGATACCTGCATTTGCAGTGGACCATCTTGATTGACATCTGGTGGAGAAACTTGATTGATGATTGTTTCAAACAAGGGCGTCATATCACCATCTCGAATTGAATCTTGCATACCAGCATAACCGTTCAAGGCTGATGCATAGACAACAGGGAAATCCAGTTGCTCATCACTGGCGCCAAGTTTATCGAATAAATCAAATGTTTGATCCAGTACCCAATCAGGGCGAGCACCATCACGGTCAATTTTATTAATGACAACGATAGGACAGAAGCCCATCGCAAATGCCTTTTGCGTGACAAATCGTGTTTGAGGCATCGGACCGTCAACAGCATCCACTAGCAATAATACTGAATCGACCATCGATAATACGCGCTCGACCTCTCCACCAAAATCTGCATGTCCCGGCGTATCTACAATATTTATTCGATAGTCTTGCCAACGAATGGCTGTATTTTTAGATAAAATCGTTATACCGCGTTCTTTTTCAATATCATTTGAATCCATCACGCGTTCGCCAACCTGACTTCTACTATCAAGCGTGCCCGATTGCTGTAGTAGCTTATCCACAAGCGTAGTCTTGCCATGATCGACGTGGGCAATGATGGCGATATTTCTTAAGTGTTGAATCATATTGAAACGTTATTATGCAAAAGCCGCGCATTATACAGACTACATGTGAAAATAATGTTTTTTTTTAATCCGCTAGTGGCATACTGTTTATGCGCTAAGACTATGAGTATTAAAAGAATAAATATCGACATTCGTTATGTTTAGCCAACTATCACAACAAATCAGGCATCAGCTTCCACTTGTCATTTTGACGGCATTGATAACCCTTGGCTTTCTGCTGGAAAAAACCTATTTATATGAATGGAACTGGATCAACCGTGCAGAAAATCTTCTTTACGATTTGCGAATTGTTGCGACGATGCCGAATGAAATCGATGAGCGTATTGTCATTGTTGATATTGATGAAAAAAGTTTGAGAGAGATCGGGCGTTGGCCATGGAGTCGAAACAATATTGCGAAATTGGTTGAAGAGTTATTCAATTATTATGAAATTACTATTCTGGGTTTTGATATTGTTTTTGCCGAACCTGATAATAGTTCAGGGCTTAATGTTCTAAAAGCGCTTGGTAAGTCTTGGTTGTCTGATAACAATGATTACAAACAGGTTGTCGATACCCTGGAAACAGAACTTGATTATGATCAGTTATTAGCAAATGCTATTAATGATAACCAGGTCGTTATGGGCTATTACTTCAAATACGGCAGGACTCGTGACGATTCAACTAACAATGGTTTATTACCTCCTGCCAGTTTTACCAGTGCAGACTTCAAAAATAAATCTGTCCTGGCCAGAGATGCTCGGGGATATGGTGGAAACATAGAAAAGTTACTGGATGCAGCACTCGATGCAGGACACTTTTCACCTTGGCTTGATGATGATGGCGTAGTGAGACGAGTACCCATGCTATATCAATTTGGCGAAAATTATTATGAAGCCCTTTCTCTGGTAATCGTTAAACACTTGCTTGAAATTGAACGTACCATTCCAGTATTTGAACAGTCCGCGGGCGGCGAATATCCCGGACTGGAAACCTTATCCCTAGAATATCTGGATATACCTGTAGATATCCATACGCAAGCATTAGTACCTTATCGAGGAGTACAGGGTAGTTTCCCATATATATCTGCGACAGATGTCATACATGGCCGCGTTAACAAAGATATATTAAAAGATGCAATCGTATTAGTGGGTACCACAGCACCTGGTTTATTTGACTTGCGAACAACCCCGGTTCAAAAACAGTTTCCCGGAGTGGAAGTCCACGCAAATCTCATATCAGGTATCCTTGATGAAAAAATAAAATTAAGTCCAGCTTATCTTGAAGGCGCTGAATTTATTCAGCTGATTCTGATTGGCATATTCATGACATTATTACTGCCTAGACTTAATCCAATTTTGGCGACAGTCACATCATCTTTAATAATGATAACAATCATTGGTATTAATTTATTACTATGGCATTCGGTAAATTTGGTTATGCCATTAGCGAGTAGTCTTATTCTTATCGCTATTATATTTGTTGCCAATATGTCTTATGGTTTTTTTGTCGAACGACGAGGTAAACAACAACTCGCTGCTATTTTCGGTACTTACATTCCACCAGAATTGATCGACGAAATGAATGTGAACCCTGATTCCTACACATTAGAACCTGAGAACAGAGATATGACAGTACTATTTTCAGATGTAAGAGGCTTCACAACAATCTCTGAAGGACTATCTCCAACAGAATTATCGGAACTCATCAATGCTTATCTAACCGAAATGACCAAAATCATTCATGAAAAAAGAGGCACGATTGATAAATATATTGGTGATGCCGTCATGGCGTTTTGGGGTGCACCGCTAGATAATGCTGAGCATGCCAAATGCGCAGTTGAAACTGCCATGGCCATGTTAGAAAGATTAAATGCTATTCGCTCAGACTTTGTTGAGCGTGGTTGGCCAGATTTGCATATTGGTGTTGGGATAAATTCAGGTAATATGAGTGTTGGTAATATGGGTTCTGAATTTCGTATGTCTTATACCGTGATGGGTGATGCTGTAAATCTGGGTTCTCGTCTTGAAGGTCTCACAAAAAATTATGGTGTTGAAGTAATCGTCAGTGAAGGTACTGTTAACGCCGTTCCTGAATACATATACAGAGAACTTGACTATGTACGTGTGAAAGGTAAGGAAAAACCTATCGCAATTTTTGAACCGGTGGCGCTTAAAACAGAAATAAGTAAACAGGAACTGGATGAAGTTCAAGTAATGTCTGAGGCTCTCAAGGCTTATCGACAACAACAATGGCTTCAAGCTGAACAAACATTTAAACGATTACAGACTGAATATTCGAATAAAAAATTATATGCAATCTATTTGGATAGAATATCGACTTTTATACAAGAGACTCCAGGGTCAGGCTGGGATGGAGTATATACCCATACCAGTAAATAGCGCTGATAAAGTAATTCAAACAAAAAGTAAGATCAGTTAAAATCAAACAATAAGAGTAATGGGGATAATATCGTGCTTCATCGTTTTTCTATTTTAATTATTATATCAATCACTTCTTTAGTCCTGCCAAAACTAGCTCATGCAAGTTATCCTGATGTAACTGGCTCGTATACAGGTACACTTTTTGGCATAGATGTTGATTCATCTCCCGCTTCCTGTCCTGAGAACGGTATGTCTTTCAATGGAGCACTTTCCATCACTTTAGCATCTGATACCAATGGTAATATTACTGGAGGAAATGGTACATTTATTAATAATACAACTGGAGAGACTGACAATTTCACTGTAGACGGCGGTAGTTTTTTCACCCAAACAGACTTTTCAATCTCTGTCACCTTAGCAGATGGATCGATAGGCGGTTTAATTTTTTCTCTAGCATCAGGAACACTTAATGTAGTTAGCGGTACCATCAACGATATTAATATTGAATGCGATAGCGTCATAACTGGAGGCACACTCAATTTAGTTAGTGGTGGTACTACCTTTATTACAGCAGCAACGCCAAGTAGTTCGGTCACTGATGCGTTACTGTTTAATCTACAAATATCAGGCACAGTCGCAGGTATCTCTAATCGAATCGCTGCAGCATTGGCAAGCATTGGTGCAATCCTAACACCGCGATTTGGCGATAGTCAGTTCCATCTAAATGGTATGACGGGGTTGAATGCAGGTGATGGGAATAGTATCCCTTATGGTGTTTGGGGCAATTATTCCTATACTGATTTTGAAAATGACTTGAGCAGTACTGCCATTGACGGTAGTAGTCATGGTTTTCTTGGCGGTATCGATTTTCAAATTTGGAGCAACACAGTACTCGGTGTGGCATTTGGTTATGATAATAGTGATATTGATACTAGTTTTAACCAGGGTAATCAGAGTACAGACACCATAACAATAGCACCTTATTTTGGTGCAATTTTAAGTGATACTCTAAGTTTAGATTTTAATATTGGCTACTCAAATGTCAGCTACGATCAATTTCGAACAGCAGGCACAACACGAGTAACCAGTTCACCAAATTCAGACCGATGGTTTGGCTCCTTTAATTTAAATACCATACATTTTATTGATAACTGGATACTGGGTGGTCGTGCTGGCATGTTATATGCCTTAAGTGAAATTAATGATTATACTGAAAGTAATGGTACTGCCGTTGCTGAATCACGAACAAAAGTGACCACGATTAGCCTAGCGGGTGATATCGCTTATAGTTTTCAGGAATGGGAACCCTTCATCAATTTATCATATCAATATGATGTTCAACTTCAGGAAATTGTTGCATCGACTGGACCACAGCCATCAAACGATAATGATGATATTTTAATCACTACAGGTTTACGCTACTTTGAATCGTCAGGCATTAGCGGCAATCTTGAATACAGTAAACGATTGTTACGTGACGATTATGATGAAGATCGCATTAGTCTAACATTTCGCGTTGATTATTAATCCTGATAATTAATACATAGCGAATTCGGAATTAGGAATATTTATGGCGATAAATAAACAGCTTAATTTGTTTTGCTCAATTATCGTAAGCCTATTTGCTTGTATATATTCATTCAATGTCTATGCAGCAGATGATCAAATGGCAATTGGTAAAGTGAGTAAAATTGAAGGTGATGCTTATGCATTAACTGACAATGACGTCAGACGTTCACTGAAGCTTGGTTCAGATATTTTTGAAAAAGATAAAGTCTACACTCAAGATAAAAGTCTTATCACTATTGTGTTTAATGATAAAACCCGATTTGAATTAGGCCCAAATGCCAATCTGGAAGCAAGTGAGTATCAATATAAACAGGCTGAATCTGATTCAGTTGCAATAAACGTATTAAAAGGTGCATTTCGTTTTGTTACGGGGCTGGTGGCTAAAAACAAACCTGAATCAATGAAGGTAGGAACTGCTGTTGCTACAATTGGTATTCGAGGGACACAAGTTATTGGTGAAGCAGACAGTACTTCGGCAACCATCATTTTACTTGAACCTGAAGATAATAGTCGGCAATCGAAAATCGATGTTTACAATAGCTATGGGCAGGTGACAATTGATGAACCTGGTTTTGGCACGGAAATACCAGATGAATTTAGTCCGCCTTCACCCCCAAGACGGATGGCAATGAATACAATCAACAATCTGACGCGTTCGATGCAGCAGATTAATCGTATCAATATGCCTAGACCAATTAGATAACTCTTATTTAGTCAATTTTATATTATGATTCGTATACCTCGAATCGTTTCCATTTTAGTTTTTTTATCGATAATACAATTAACGGCCTGTAATGATCTCAATACCAGGAAAGTCAGCATTGCTAAATTTGCTGAACAAAATCAATTTAATGAGAAATTCTATAGCACTTCACTTTTTACAGTGGCTAGCTATCAAAAAGTAAATGAGCTAGATAAGCAGGTTACAATATATATAGAGGGTGATGGTAAGTCCTGGATAAATAAAAGACGAGTATCCAATGACCCGACGCCTGAAAACCCGATTGCTTTAAAACTTGCAGCAAATGACGAATCCTCCAGTATCATCTATCTGGCACGTCCATGCCAATATATGAATCTGGAAAGGGAAAAATATTGTTCACCGATTTACTGGACAACAAAGCGTGCTTCAAGAGAAATTATAGATAGCTATCATGAAATCTTTGAACAAATAAAAATGAAAACAAATATCAAGACTATCAGGTTAGTGGGTTATTCTGGTGGTGGTACCATAACTGCTATCCTGGCAGCAGAGCGAAGCGACATTTTTGATTTACGAACGGTAGCAGGCAATCTTGATATCGATATGTTTACTAAAATTCATCAAGTCTCTCCGCTAGCAAGTTCAATCAACCCAATTGAACTGGCTAATAAATTATATAATGTACCGCAAATTCATTTTTATTCGAGTAACGACAAAATCATACCGCTGTCAATCATCAAGAATTATCAAACTATAGTAACTAAAGTCGAGCCTGGCCTAGATTGTATTTCAATTATTGATGTAAAAAATGCGTCACATGAATTCGGCTGGGTAGAAGAATGGCATGAATTACATCGATTAGAAAATCAATGTGTCACTATTCAAGATTAATCTGGTCTAGCTAACCAATTTATTTCCTGAGCAGTCTCTTTTCCAAGTATTACCTGCTTTAATTTACTTGGCTGTTTAATTTTATTTTCGGTAACAGGTATTCGACCCGCCATTATCTCTGCATATTGTTGCGGATATAGTGGCTCTTTATCCGGTTCAGCATATCCAATTGGATAGATTGGTTTATTGGTTGCAGGATCATATTTGTCGATTGCTCCAACGGTATGCAATAACTCATGAGCAATGACAAAATTATTTTCTTGTTTCATATCTTTTCTTGAAAAAGCATTGACTATTCCGATCAAACCCTTTTGTAAGCCTAGTGAATGCGCAACAGTCGGCGTCGTTTCCGGGTCGAAATAACGCACAAATATAGTTATATCTTCCTGATAAGGATAATCATCAATAGACCAAACCCAATAACGCAATTGTAAACTCCAAAACATAATCGATAATGTAGATGGGTTTCTGGGAGGTAATGGAGGTTGTTCTTGTATTTGACCTGCAAATGCCACATCAACTGGATTTTTTAGAGGGAGTCTATAGCGAATTGCTTGTTCGGAAAAAAATATTTCTATACTGTCAAAATCTTCTTTTTCAAGCTTATCGATATATTGCTGACTGACTTCAGACCCATCACCATTAATTGAATAAACCACAACAGATAAAGGTTTATCCCAATCTGTCGTTCTCGCCTTGGCGAGCCATGATACAGCTGCTACCAATAGCAAGATATAGAGTAAAAACATGATCCTGATGTTTTTAAA